>CAZBHP010000026.1:0-12749 GCA_964491795.1 uncultured bacterium
TATAATCTTTTTTCTGCTCTTGATTTCCTGACCTCCATGAAGAGAGATGATCTGTATTTCGCTCATCAAAAGCTTGAAATTCAACGCTATCACTTTCATGAGGAAGACGAAGAACAAGTCGTGGAGTTTTCAATAAAATGTGGGGTTTATTTTTCATTAAAAGAACCCCTGTTTTCTTCCTACAACAACTCTAGAGATCCGGTAGAGATGAGATGACGCTGGGTGTGGTCTTGGAGGATGAGGCGGCCGTCGGGGTTGAGGCCTACGATGGTGCCAAAGGTTTCGCTTACGCGGACTTTTTTGCCTAGGAAGGCGAGCTTGGAGGCAAAGGCGGGGAAGAAGGGGGAGAAGCCTTTGTCGAAGAAGAGGGTAAGGTCGTGGGTGAAAGTTTGGATAAGTGAGTGGCGAAGCTCATCTAGGGAGAAGAGAGATTGCGTCTCTTCGAGAAGTGAGGTTGCAGGAATCGGGATTAGATCGAGGGTCTCTTTAGTCATGTTCACGTTTAAGCCCAGGCTTAAAGCTGCGTAGTTGTCTTTAATGTCGCAAAGAATGCCCGAGACTTTTTTGTAAGAGAGGAGGATGTCGTTGGGCCATTTGAAAAGAGGTTCGAGGGGCTCTTTTTCTAGGATGGTGATGATAGAGCAGGCGAGTAACTGCGCTAGGTTGTGCATCTCTTTGAGATGGGGGAGGGGGAAGAGAAAAGTGCCCAGGAGATTCTCTTTACCAGAGGCGATCCAGGGATGTCCTTTGCGACCAATGCCGCCTGTTTGTGTGCCCGCGTAGAAAAAAAACGACTCTTTAGGTTTTTCAGAAATTTTACGTAGGGCGAAGAGGTGCGTTGAGTCGATAACTTCTAAAAAGACTTCCTTAAACATAATGCCACCAGTATAACACCTTGCGAAGTTATTAGAGGAAGATTATTCTGAGAAACATGTGGGATCCGGCTTACTTACGACGTATGGATTTTCGGGTGATACCGATTTTACTCACCCTCATGCTCGTCTCCATTTTAGTGATTAGCTCCACAACTGAGGAGTGTAGCTCCTTTGCCACACAGATGTTTTTTTCTCCCATGGTAAAAAATCAGCTCTTTGCTTTTGCGGTCGGCTCTTTTATTTATGTTTTCTTGATCTGCTTTGACTATCGGTTGCTTCGTGAGTGGACGTGGTTTGCTTACGCTCTAATTATCGTGCTCTTGATAGGTCTTTATTTTACAACGCCTATTCACAATGTGCGTCGTTGGTACCGCTTTCCTCTGATCCCCTTTGATGTGCAGCCCTCTGAGTATGCAAAGTTTGTCGTTGTCTTGACTCTAAGCTGGTTTTTAGAAAATAAAATGTCTCAAATTCAAGCGCCGAGTGTCTGTATGCAGGGGCTTGGGATTGTGCTTTTGCCGTTTGTTTTGATTTTAAAACAGCCTGATTTAGGGACAGCTCTTATTCTGTTTTCGATGGCTCTCGCCATTTTTTACTTCTGTAGAGTGAATAAAATGATGCTGCGCATCATGTTGATTGGGGCGACCTTTGCATTTGGGTTTGTCCTTTTAGTGTTTATGGGGGTTTTATCTCATGAGGAGATGAGACCTTTTTTTACAAATTTCATGAAGGAGTATCAATACGAGAGGCTCAATCCAAACACCTATCACCAAAGAGCCGGACAGATAGCGATTGCCCTTGGTAAAATGTTTGGGAGCGGCTTTGGAAAAAGCGAATTTACAGGTCATCAGTGGCTCCCTTATGCGTATACCGACTCGGTATTTCCGGCCTTTACAGAGCAGTTTGGGATTGTCGGGGCTTTTTTTCTCCTCTTTCTTTTTTTTGGTTTAATTTATTGCAGTTTTCAAGTAACAGGAGTAGCAAGAGACCCGTTTGGGAAGTTGCTTGCACTTGGAATGGCTGTTTATGTTGCCATGCACGTAATCATCAACATAGGGATGATGTGTGGATTTCTCCCCATTACGGGCGTACCTCTTATTTTAGTCTCTTATGGAGGATCGTCGGTTGTATCGACGATGGCTTCCTTAGGGGTTTTGCAAAGTATTTACGCCAGAAGGTTTACGTTTTCATGAAAGAAGCGCTTTTCCAGAAAGGGTTATGGGTAGGCAAAGGCCTTCTCACTTTAAGCATGTTAGAAGAGCCTCTGACATTATGGATGCGCCTTTCTATCTCTTCAAAAACACAAGATCCGGAAGATGAACGGATGCAATGGAATGCCGATTATCAAGTCCTGGGCTATACGCAACCGATTATAAATCGCTACACCTTTTCCACAGTCATTAAGAAACAATTTATGGTGACATTAGAAAACGAGCTTTGGGGAAAAGCGCAAGGGATGGGCATGCTAGAGGACAAAGGGGTCTGTATGGAATTTCCTCGTGGTGAGCATGGATTTGAGGGTTTTGAATCGATCCGTTTTGAAAATGATACAACGCTTTTGTGGACAGGGGAATTTCTTACCGAAGAGGGCCTTCGCAGTATTTTTAATTTAAGAGCGATGAAATGTGTAGAGAAGCACTCTATGACAGGAGTCTTTTCTTGATAAAGCCCTGGAAAATGATGTGCCCCTTTAAAAACTTACGAAGCTCTTTTATAACACTTCTTCTCGCCTGTGGTTTTAATTTTTCTCTTCTTTCGTGCAGTTTTTATAATCGCCGCATCATGACGATGGAGACATTTCAAGAAGTCGATGTGGGGACAACAGAGCTTGATCTTCGTAAAAAGTATGGAGATCCTATAAATACTTATCATAAGACCAATGGTCTTACCATTTATGAGTATTCTGAGCGCTTTACCCTGGGCCCTCTAGAGCAAAGGGTAGTGGAAGAGCGCCGTTACTATTTTTACATCCGCGATGGGGTGGTGACTTCTAAAAGGATGATCATCCGCAATCCGCCTCCTTTCGAGCCTATGGATGATGTAAACCCTGATGACCTTTAATTATTATTAATAATAATTATTTTAAAAATATAATATGGTTTGTTGTTTTTGTAAAATTTTGTTATTATAATCCCTATAATAATTAATAATGGTTGTTTTTATGATGTCAATCCCTGTCAATTTTAGTGCGTTAATCATTGGAAGAGATCTCAGAAGACCTGAGCTTTCCGATGAGTGGTTTACCCTTCCCATACGGAGAAGCGAGGCGCTTGATGTCTTACCGGTGGAGGTTTCTTTGCCCGTTCCTACGGGAGAAGAGCGAATACCCATGCGAGATTTAAAACAGGCAGTTTATGAAGGGGCGGCAAGAACTGTATCTGTTGTTTTACAGCAAATGACAAGAGATCTAGATAGGGAGGTTTTAGTAACTCCTCTGAATGAATGGAACCGCCAGATCGATTGGCCGGCTAGAACCATATTTTTGCAGTGCAAAACAGCTCTTGTATGGGAGATGTGTCTTGCCCATAGAGAGCGCTTTCCGAATCCTCTAGAGAGACGAGGTGTTCTGGTAGAATTGCGTCGATTAACTTCTCTTAGCGATAGGTTAAGCATACTTCGCTTGAGGGGAGTGGCTCTTCCTGAGTCAATGTCTTTTGCTGCTCCGTTTGGTGGGGAACAACGGGTTAATAGAGCTTTTTTAGGTGCGATAGAGCTTTGTTTGAGTTTGAGACGGGGAAGAACCCCTCCTGCTGCTGTGGCTAGAGAAAGGGCTCCACCTACTGGACCTAGTGGGCTGGATATCTTATTTCGCCGGCATCGTGCTGCGCCTGCCGCAGCAGCTGGGGATCCTCCTGTGTCTGCCGCCGCCGCAGCGGTTAGAGCCTTAGCTCAAGATCCGCCACCTGAAGAAGAGGACTTAAGCTTAAGCACACCGCTTCCTCCTAGCCCTAGAGAATAGGGCTTTCAGAGTTTTTTTCTCTCTTATCTGCTTGATAATTGACTAACTTGGTCTATTGGAAAAAATCCTATCGATTTTTTTCTTCTTATGATCAATAATAGTTGGCGTAATTATACTTTTGGAGTGTTTATGTCACCATTAAGTTTTAATTTCCTTATTTATAACGATACATCAGCTCTTTTGTTAGAACAAAGAGGGATTCTTGATGTAATTCATGTAAGTCGAGAGGCTCCTTTATTATCTAAAGGAAAAGATGGGGAGCCCCGGTTAGTCCCTGTAACGAAATCCGAGGCTGTGGGTGTAGACCGTATTTTACTGCAAGCTGCTGCATCTGCAAATGTATTAGTTGTGAAAGCAGTTAGTCGACTAGGAGAAAAAAATATAGTTGTCTATGAACGCGCTTGGAGCTTTCGAGTAGGTGCGGGCAATCAAAGCGTATTTCTTAAATGCAGAGATCCTCAGATTTGGGGAATATGGCGAGCCTACCAAGAGCGGTTTCCTCTAGGTAAAGTGACTCCTTGTTTAGGAACTAAAGAGATTGTTTGTAAAAAAGAGACTCTTTGTGAAAATTGTGTAGAGATAAGAATTTCGGTAGTCTCCTTCAAAGAATTTAAAAAAATGGAAGATACGATCTTCCCTGTTCGCCGGCATATAGCTGCGATGCTAGAATTTCCTCTAGTAGAAACAACTAGGGGAGTTGAACTTCCTGTAAGTGTTCCTGCGGTAATCATGGTGCGAGAAGCTGTCACGCTAGACCTTGTATCATTAGAAGGCTTCTCCTCTCCAAAAGTGGCACTAGTTGGTGTAACTTCTGGTGTAAAAGAGATGAAAAAAGCTCTTCTGCCTCCTCCTGTAATAAAAGCTCCTACAGGTACGGCAAAAGAGACTTCCCGAGTTTGTGATCGAGAAAGCACTTCTCCAACAGGCTGTGGAAAAAAAGCTATTTCAGATTGTACGTCAAGAAATACTGAAACAAATTGGTTGAAGATGTTTGCGATTATTTCATGCGTAATTCATACAGCAAAGGTGCCAAGTGGGATGACTTGTTCGTCACCTCGCAGGTCTTGTACATCTCCACGTACGATCAAAGCTTAAAACATTTAAAAGAACCTCCTTCGTTCAAGGGGCACTCTAGAGTGCCCTTTTTCTTTAAATTCTAAGTCTAGTTACTATCTCTTTTTATTTTTTAAAATCTCATCGATTTATTTTTTTGATCTACGTACTATTTACTATTGAATTTTTGAGGTGTAATTCAATGGTGAACGTTCTTATTTATGGGAGAGTTGGTGGAGACAGGGGAAGTGCTTGTGCTCTTTTAGCAGCACAGGGGGAAACGACGCTTGATTTGATTTCTCTACCCATTGATATAGTTGAAGGTGAGGGCTCATCAATAGCTGAAACCAATCTCGATAGGGCTTGCCAAGCTGCGCACCAACTATTTCAACAAATGGTAAGAGAATTAAATCCAGCCTATGGTAGTGAAGTAGTCTGTGATGGTAAAAGGCAGTGGAAATTTAATTTAATGTCCGAAACGGGTGCTGTGCTTCTAGAGTGCACCAATCGACATGTATGGAGCCTATGTCAATCTTATGGGAAAAAATTGTGTCCTCCTACGTTGTATATAAGAGAAAAGCAACCGATCATGGTGAAGATCCCTGAAGGTAGGGAAAAGTGTTTTCGTGGAGAAGATCTCTTAGGCATGGATGAAGCGGTATGGCCTATTACCAGATTGGCTTCAGAGACAATACAATACTTAAGCCAATTTTTGGATTTTTTACATAAACCGGTGCCCCCAGAAAAAGAAGATGATGACTTTTCGGTGCCGTCGGAAGGCTCTTGTGCTTTGCCTGACTGGAAGCAGACAGCGTTAATTGTGGCAGCAAGAACTGCTCACCTTTCAGCTGAAGTGACTAGATCTGCTATACAGGCAGCGCGCACAAGCCGGTTGTCTCATCGGGTTAGAGAAATGGCTGTTTCTTCTTTGGCTGGAGCTGGGCGCTTAGCTTATAGAGAATTAGCATCAAGAGCGGGGGTGAGCATTCTCTAAAGAGGTATTCTCATAGAAGATCTCTCTTATCTTTGCGCTACAAAGTATGCTATGTAACCTGTTTTCCTTTATTACAGGCTTTTCATCAAAACTACTGCAATAGCCTGAGTCAAAAAAAAGAAAAATATATAAAATTTTTTAATTCTAGCTGCCTGTTATATTCCTTATCCTGTGCCTGTTAAGGTAACTCTATTGATTGGTAACAAGAGATCCAGATTCAAGTGGCATATTTACTTGTTATCCATTACTATGCTTGCGCTTAATAAATTGTTTAGGGAGTTTTATGGAAAGTATTTGTTATAAAGCCCTTATTTATGCTGGAAAGAATGATTCAGGGTTAGAACAAGAGTGCGCTTTGTTCATACAAGAAGGAAAAGGTTTTGGTGTTCTCAACGTTTCTTTATCGACTGAGGACTCTCTACCTCCTCCAGCTAGCGATCCTGCGCAAGTTAGATATATAAATTTTTTTCCACCAACAAAAGATGCTGTGGAAAAGTTAATAGCTCGCTTAACCCATGAGTTAGGGATAGCAACAGTAACATCTTCTTTTAGTGCTTGGAACATGGTTGTGCTAAGAGAAAAGAGAGTTATACTTATACGTTGTAGAGATCCTCATATTTGGGCTATTTTTGATACTCATGCGACAAGATTTCCCCTTGGTACAAGGGTAGTGATGGGTATGGGATTAAGAACAGCTGAGTTTGTAGGTGAGACTCATCCAGATAGAAATTTATTTACACCCTCCGCCAGAGCGGTGATGAGGCGCCTGGCAGAACATTGGTCTCCAAGCAAGCCTATAGCGGATTCTAGAAGCAGGCGCGTAAAAACTGCACCTCCAGCGGTCCACCTTATGGGAAGATCTCCAGATATTTTAAAAATGGCTGTAGAGGGTATGTTTTCAAGGAAGCTGTCTTATTAAGAGATCATATCTCTAAAAGAAAAGAAGCCGTTCATTTTTAGTGAACGGCTTCTTTTTTGATGCTTACAGAGCGGCTTTTTTAAGCGCCGATCGTGATGTGCACTCCGGAGGGGAGTGTGAATGTTTTGAGTTTGTCGATAGTTGCAGATGTTGGAGCGATGATTTCGAGAAGTCTTTTGTGTGTGCGCATCTCGAACTGCTCACGCGCTTTTTTGTTGACGTGCGGCGAACTAAGAACTGTGAAACGCTCAATACGGGTTGGAAGAGGGATAGGCCCTACAACACGTGCACCAGTTCTTTGAGCGGTTTCAACGATGTCTTTAGTAGCGCGGTCGACAACTCTGTGGTCATACCCTTTTAAGCGGATGCGGATCTTTTGTTTCTTTGCTGTCGTGACCATAGAATTTCCGTTTTACTCCTTAACTCTTTTTCATGATTTTTTCTTGTTGGCTCTTAGGCGCTTGCTCAAAGTGGCTAGGCTCCATCGTGAAGTCTGCGCGCCCAGAAGTAAGTGATCGAACGATCGTCGAGTAGCCAAACATTTCAGCAAGGGGCACTCGAGATTCAATTTCTACACTGTTGCCTATCGTATTTTGACCTTGGATCTGTCCTCTGCGACGGTTAAGGTCTCCGATAACGTCTCCCAAGCAATTTTCTGGGGTACGAACGACCACGCGCATAATTGGCTCTAGGAGGATAGGAGTAGCTTTTCTAGCAGCCTCTTTAAGGGCCATAGAAGCGCAAATTTTAAACGCCATCTCGTTAGAGTCAACTTCGTGGTAAGATCCAAAAGTAATAGCTACTTTCATGTCTACAAGAGGGTATCCAGCAACTACACCAGTTGCAAGGCCGTCTTGAATCCCTTTAATACAAGCAGGGATATACTCTTTAGGGATAACACCCCCTACAATTTTGCTGACAACTTCGTTACCTTTACCAGGCTCATTCGGTTCAATTTCAAGACAGACGTGAGCGTATTGTCCACGACCACCAGACTGCTTAACATATTTCGTTTCTGTGTTGGCCGGCTTTGTGATTGTTTCTCTGTAAGAAACTTCAGGGGCTCCAACGTTTGCTTCTACTTTAAATTCGCGGAACATACGATCGCGGAGAATGTCTAGGTGCAATTCACCCATACCACGGATGATCGTTTGGCCAGTCTCTTCGTTAGTAGCTACGCGGAAAGTAGGATCTTCTTCAGAGAGAGCTGAAAGAGCTTGAGAGAGTTTTTCTCTGTCTGCTTTTGATTTTGTCTCAATTGCCATAGAGATAACTGGCTCTGGGAAATGCATTCTCTCTAAAACGAGGGGAGCATCTGGTGAGCAAAGAGTATCACCTGTCGTAGCTGAGCGCAGACCAATAACGCCGAAAATATCTCCAGTATAGAACTCATCGCGGTCAATACGTTGGTTTGCATGCATCTCTAGAATACGGGAAATACGCTCTTCTTTGTCTTTTGTAGAGTTATAAAGAACAGTTCCTTTCGCAAGGGTTCCTGAATACAATCTAAGGAAAGTAAGACGACCTACATATGGGTCAGTCATAACTTTAAACGCAAGAGCTGCAAGCTTCTCACCGTCTTTAGGCTGTAACATGAAGGTGTCTTCACTGTCTAGAACGTGAGCAGGAATTTCTCCTCGATCGGTTGGTGAAGGCATCCAGCGAACAACTGCATCTAGAAGAGGCTGTACCCCTTTATTTTTAAAGGCAGTTCCACAGAGAACTGGGAAAAGTTTATTGCTACATACACCTTTACGAATAGCAGCGTGAATCTCGTCTTCGGTAAGTGATTCAGGGGCTTCTAGCACCTTTGTCATAAAACTTTCATTAGATTCATCAAGGGTTGCAAGCTCTTCTAAAAGTTGTGTGCGTAGTTTAGCGCATTTTTCTTGAAGATCATTTGGGATTTCAGAAGTTGTGTAAGCAGCACCGAGAGTTTCTGACTCAAAAATAAAGGCTTTCATGGAGACTAAGTCCACCATGCCTTGAAATTCACCTTCGCTACCAATCGGACATTGGACAGGAATAGCATTAGCTCCTAGTTTATCGCGCATGCTAGATACGCACATCCAATAGTCAGCTCCCACTCGATCCATTTTGTTAATGAAAGCAATACGGGGAACTTGGTAACGGGTAGCTTGGCGCCACACAGTTTCAGATTGAGGCTGTACGCCATCAACAGCACTAAACACAGCTACAGCACCGTCGAGAACACGTAAAGATCTTTCCACTTCAATTGTGAAGTCAACGTGTCCCGGAGTGTCGATGATGTTAATTTTGCTATCAGCCCAGTAGACAGTAGTACAAGCAGAAGTAATAGTAATACCGCGCTCACGCTCTTGCTCCATCCAGTCCATAGTGGCGGCACCTTCGTGCACTTCACCCATCTTATGCACACGTCCTGCGTAATAGAGAATACGTTCCGTAACGGTGGTTTTTCCGGCGTCAATATGCGCCATAATACCAATATTGCGCACTTTATCTAATCTGTCTTTATCTGATCTTGGCATATTCTATATCCTTACCATCTGTAGTGAGCAAAGGCTTTGTTTGCTTCCGCCATGCGGTGCACATCATCGCGTTTTTTAATAGTAGAACCTTGATTGTTAAAACAATCATGTAATTCTTGAGTGAGACCATCGATCATATTTTTGCCAGCTTTCGCTTTCGCATTAGTGATGATCCATTTCATACCGAGTGATCTACGGCGACTTTGGTGGATTTCTACAGGAACTTGGTAAGTGGCTCCCCCAATTCTTCTCGATTTTACCTCTAAGAGGGGCATCGCGTTCTCAAGAGCTTTTTCAAAAGCCTCAAGAGGACTTTCTATCTTTACTTTTTTTGCAAAATTTTCCATCGCCTGGTAGACGATTTTTCGTGCGAGAGTTTTTTTGCCATCGCGCATGACTCTTGTGATAAATTTTTCTACTTCAACACTTGAGTATTTTGTGTCTGGCACTGTTCTGCGTTGAGCAGGTTTCCCTCTTCTAGACATAAACTTTATTTTCCTTTTTTGGCTCCGTATTTCGATCTACTTTGCTTGCGGTTCTTCACAGCGGCACAGTCAAGAGCGCCACGAACGACGTGATAGCGCACACCAGGTAGATCTTTAACTCTACCTCCGCGAACAAGAACGATACTATGCTCCTGTAAATTATGCCCCTCGCCACCAATGTAAGAAGTAACTTCCATTCCGTTAGAGAGCTTGACCCTGGCCACTTTTCGAAGGGCAGAGTTCGGCTTCTTAGGAGTTTGCGTCTTCACCTGTAGACAAACACCTCGTCTTTGAGGGCATGACTTCAGAGCAATAGATTTAGATTTGGCTTTAAGCGGCTTGCGCGGGCTTCGAATAAGCTGATTGATTGTGGGCATGTTGCCTTTTCTCTCCATTTGCTAAAAAAAGTACTTAAGGACTATAGCTAAGAATTAGATTTATTGCAAAATATTTGTCGGTATACTCGAGTAAAATCAAAAAATCGGGAAATTCGGACAAGCGAGATGGAACTTATGAAAAAATTTTTTTTAGGAATCGTAGCTCTTTTAGGAAATACTTTGGGTGCTCGAGAGATCTCTTTTATAGAAGTGCAACAAATTACAGAAGAAATTTTATCTCACCATCTCCACTATAAAAAACTTAATCCGGATCTTTTACAAAAATCGTGTAAAAATTTTCTTCAACAGCTCGATCCCGATGGTTCCTACTTTCTTGAAGCTGAAATCTCTCCCTATCTAAATCTTTCTTTAGAAAAAAAAGAAGAGGCCCTCTTGGCTTATAAAGAAGGAAAATTTCCTCTCCACCTTTCTATGCAAGCGCTCTTTGTGAGCGCTGTTCAGCGAGCAAGGCGTTTGCGTGCTCATATAAGAATGGAGCTTCTGGAGAGCTGTGGAAAAATTTCTTATACTCCTCAAGGCTATTCACTTCCTTTTGCTAAAGACGAAAAAGAGCATGCAGAGCGGATTAAAAATATCATGCAACAGTGGCTTTTTGATTATGCAAGTAAGCATGAAAATCAGATCCTCGACAGAGAAGACCGTTTTTTAGTCCTACAGTTTTATGAGAAGAAAAGAAGAGAGCATGAGGAGAAGTTTTTAACCTCTCGTGGAGAGAAATATCCCTCGCAGATCTCAATGCAAATTCTAAAAGCTTTGGGAAGAAGCCTTGATGAATACACTAAAGTTTATGAAGAGCCGGAAATAGAAGCTTTAAGGGGTCATCTACAGAAAAAGTTTTGTGGTGTAGGAATAACCCTTGAAGAATCGGTAGAAGGTATTTGTGTAACTAAAGTGTTACCTGAAAGCCCTGCTCTCGATGCGGATATTCGTGTGAATGATTATCTCATAGCAATTAATGGCAAAGATATTTCTAGCATACCTTTTGGAAAAGTTTTACAGAAACTTACTGGGAAAGAAGGGGAGAAGGTAGATCTTGTTTTCAATCGCTCTGGGAAAGGAAAAATAGAAGTCTCAATTGCTAGAAGAGAGATTGCTGAGGAAGAAAAGGCGTCACTTACTTCTCAATTCTTTGGAGAGGGAGTCTTAGGTGTATTTTCTATCTCTTCTTTCTATGAAGGGATTGGTCGAGATATTAAAGCTCTATACAAAGGTCTTAAAAAGCAAGGTTCTATTGAGGGAATTATTTTGGATCTCCGTTACAATCGGGGTGGTTTTTTAGAAGAAGCAAGAGAGACTCAAGCCTTTTTTGCACAAGCTTACAACTGTAGACCTTTAGTTGTTTTGGTTTCTAAGCAAACAGCGGCATCTGCTGAGTTTTTTATAGAGGCATTGCGTGAAGAGGGATTGTGTATTGTTGTAGGCGATGATAGGACAAGTGGTCAGGGAGTGATTCAACATCAGACAATTACAGAAAATAACTCGTGCGCTTACCAGGTAACGGTTGGTGAGCTCCTCTCTCCGAAGGGTCACTGTATTTCTGCGACAGGAGTTGCCTCCGATATTTTGATTCCCACAAAATTTTTCCGTGATAAAAAAGGGACGAAAGATCTTCTTATACAAAGAATGAAAAGTTTTCGCCCAGGTTTTTTCCCTCTACTTAATCGCTCCACCGCCTTTACCCGCCTTATCCCCCGATTGCTTGCAAATTCAGCTCTTCGTATAGAGGAAGATCGAAATTTTCAAGCCTTTCTGGGGCGTGAACCCAAGAAAAGAGACCTTGCCGATGAGGCGGTTTCGTTTGCTTATGGTAAAGAGGATTTGCCACTTAAAGAAGCGTTGAATGTGTTAAAAGATGCGGTGTTTCTAAGTAAAAAGAGCCGACGTAGTAGATAGTACCTTTAACTCACAGCCCGGATCATTTTAGAGAGGGCCCCTAAGAGAGCTTCTCTTGAAAATTGGTCGCTACAGATACAGGATTTGGTCTCTCTAAAGTATTTCAGAACTCCTAGAAGTATCTCGGTATTTTTTGATGAGTCGTCGATAGTTTCTAGAAAATAGACAATATCTTGAAAAGATTTATCTGTGATTGTCGTAAAAGGGCAGAGAAATAGAGTTGCAATCGCAAACGCTACTTTGAAAAAGAGAATACGCTCAATTTTTGCAGCTTTTTTTAGAGACCTGGGTTCAGAATTTAAAATAGCCTCAATAAAAGATGAGGAATAGAGATCTGAGCGGGGGATTAAATAAGAGGGGATAAATGCGGTTTTGTGTAAGCAAGACAAGAAAAGCTCTAAAGCCGACTCTTCCTCTTTGGTAAAGTTTGGTCTTCTGCAGCGTTGAGGATAGAGAAAGTTTCCCTCATCGCCTTTTCCCAAACCGAAAAAATGTCTCATTTTATCTTCCATGGCAATTCCTGTAGGTCTCAACAATCTTAATAAGTGTAGTATATAGAACTTTTAAATTAATATTTTACATGTTGAAAATGAGATGTTTGAGTTTTCTATAGTCTTTTAAGTTATAAATTACGTGTTTTTCGAAGGATGCGCTCTTATTTTT
>CAZBHP010000027.1:0-12665 GCA_964491795.1 uncultured bacterium
TTTCAGCAAAGAGAAAAGAGAGGGGCGTCAAAAATAAACGTACCTCACCTTCTCGAAAACAGAAAAGATCTAAGTGATGCTGATGCGATTCATTTTGCTACCTTTGGTTATGAGAATCGTGCAGGGATCGTATTTACTACTGATAAACCAGAGGTCATAAAACAAAGACTCATTATACAGCTATCTGTCATGCGATTTCTGTGTACTGCTGAAAAATCAAAATTAAACCTCCTGCCAGGAATCGTTTTATTTATTGACTCGGAGACCTGCGTTGTTTATGACAAGCTTGATGTTTCTGAGTTGAATGAAGAAGCTGGTATAAATATTCATATTGAAGATCTTAAAAACAATCGCAAAAGAAGTCTCGTAACATTCTAAAATCACTTTATGTCTCTTTGAGATCAGCGATTGCCTTTCAGTAATCGGTAAACCTCAACTTACGAGCTGATTTTGACTGAAATGTAACAGCAATTCTGCTAGAATTGAAATCTTTACATAACTCTGCCTAGAGGACTAAGATTTCAATGGTGAATAAGAAAATAGCTTTGGTAACAGGCGCATCTTCAGGGATCGGGGAAGCTATTTCAAGGGAACTTATAAAACGAGATTGGATAGTCATTGGTATTGCTCGGTCATCCGATAAGCTTTCTCAGCTCAAAGAAGAGTTAAAAGACGCTTTCATTCCTATAGTCTGTGATGTGTCAAAAAAAGAAATCATCGAAGAGGCTTCCCAAAAAATCTTTGCACAACAACTTTGTCCTTCTCTGTTTTTTTTGAATGCAGGCATAGCTGGAGAAGCTGTTATCGAAAATCCTAATCGATTCGACCTCAGAATCCATGAAAAGATTATGCAAGTCAATTACTTCGGTGTTCTAGCTTGGGTAGAGTTTTGGGAGAAGCCCTGCCATGAAAATGGGGGTGCAAACTTTATCGCCACAAGTTCAGTAAATGCTATTTTTGCACCTCCAACAGGAAGTGCCTATAGTGCTTCAAAGGCTGCTATTGCCAAAGCTTTTGAAAGCTTAGCTCTAACCTATTTTGGGACCAACTTACGATTTTCTGTGGTATACCCAGGACCTGTAGATACAGCAGGACTTAAAGCACCAAGAAAACTCCCCTTCACGTGGACAACAGAAAAAATGGGCAAATGCATGGTTGATTTTGCTTTAAGTAACAAGTCCAGCTGTGAACCATTTTTCTTTTACAAGATCGTAACTCGTCTTCTCAGAGCCTTACCTGCAAAATATACGATGAAACTACTAGGAAAGTTATGACATCGTCTAAATTTCGGTTCATATTTAAACCCGTAAAAGTAAAAGATCGCTCTCTTGTTCACGAATGGCTTGTACAACCCCATATTGCTGAGTGGATTCATGGAGTGGGATTACAAAACACACTAAATGGCCTGGAAAAATTCTTTCGAGGTGAATCCGATACAACCTACTGGATTGGCTATGATCAAGATATTCCTTTCGCTTTCTTGATAACTTCTCCTGAAGGAAATGATGCGACTACCTTGGATTTGTTCATTTGTGACCTGAATTATTTGGGAAAAGGGATTGCTGTACCAATGATCCGAGAATTTCTAATTACCCACTTTCCAAATGTGAAAAGAGTTCTGATAGATCCTGAAGCGACCAATAAACGGGCTATCCACGTGTACCAAAAAGTGGGCTTTAAGATTATTGGAGAGTTTACTGCAAGCTGGCATCCTGTGCTGCATTATCAAATGGAGCTACACATGCAAGATTTGTTGAATTCTAGATCAATGGAAAATAAACCCATTTTGAAAAACGATAGCACTCAATTTTAGGAGATAAAATGAGTATAGTAAAAATTCTTTGGCTTCTTCCTCTTGCTTGTTGCAATCTATTGCAAAGTGAAGAATTACCGCTAACCCAAACTCATCGTGTTTTTCAATTTGAAAATGAACATGTCAGGGTATGGAAAACTGTTATTATGCCTCATCAACCTCTGAAAATGCATAGACATGACTGTGCACGTGTGGTTGTAGGTTTGAAAGGAGGAACACTCACTAAAATTGAAGAAACTGGGGAAACTTCCGATCTCAATTTTGAGTCTGGTGTAGCCTATTGGTTAACAGAAGATCCTCCAGGAACACTTCATGGAGATATCAATGAATCAGATGAACCCATTGAAGTGATGGTTATCGAACTAAAAGTCTTGGATACAAGAAATTGAGGTTGCTTGCTTTTGTCGTAAGCATTACCTTCTCTAATTTTGGATACTGTGATTTCTTGGAAATAAAAAAGGAAACCCGCCATTTGGAACTATCAGATTATGTAACAATCGTCATCACTGTTCCAGAAACACATGCCGATGCAGTCAGAGAAGCAATGGGACGTGCAGGAGCTGGTAAGATAGGAGATTATTCTTACTGTAGCTATTCAGTGAAAGGAATTGGTAGGTTCATGCCCAATAAAGGAGCCACACCATATTTGGGCAAAGAAGGTAAATTAGAAGAAGTTGTAGAAGAACGGATTGAGACAGTCTGTTCCCGTGCAGTTCTGGAACACGTTCTGGAAGAAATCAAAAAAGCCCATCCTTACGAAGAAACTGTTATTGATATTTACCCTGTCTATGAAATCGGACGAAAAAAAGCAAAAGGCAATCAATTATGAACCAAGAAGCTTTACCCTTTTTTTCAACAGCAGCAAAATCAATTGCGGTTGGTAGTCTGTATGAGCATTATAAAGGTCATCATTACAAGATTCTTGGGATAGCCCGCCATAGTGAAACATTAGAAGAAATGGTCGTCTATCAAGCTCTATACGGAGAAGGCGGTATATGGGTACGTCCACTAGCTATATTTCTAGAAAATATCATGTTCAATGGACAATCACAACCTAGATTCAAATTAGTTCAATAGCTTTTTCTCTTTAACCGATACTTTGGCAACATCGCCTTCCCATTTTTTGATCGAAGACCTTGCTTTTTTCCGTATTTTTTCCGCAAATGATCTGAATTCAATGGATTTTTTGGGAATCAAGCAGAACATCTTCTTTAAATTCTTGCGAGAGAAAACTGATTCTGGTTTACTCTCTTTCGTTCAGAGTTACACTTAAGAATGGACTCATAACCCGTAGGTCCCTGGTTCAAGTCCAGGTTGCCCCATTCTTACACACTCCTCTTATAGACTTACACACTCCTCTTATAGAGAAAATCTTCATTGAAAAAAAACTTTTCCCTCTTCATTCTGGAACCATGTTTCGAAAGTTCACACCCGTCTTTGGTTTTTTTCTAACAGTTCTTCAGCCTATTCAGGCCCAATTAAAGTATGAACAAGAGACCACTCTTACCCGCTTTACCTCTCGGGAAGATCTTGAAAAAATAGTTCATGAATTTTGCAAAGCCACCATCGGAGACCCGAATATTACCGTGGTTAGCATTAGATATAGCGAGCAGAAAATAAGCGATGATACAACTTGTTACAATGGTATCATAAACTGTTTTGTCTCTGAGCCTGATAAGGACGTTGCTCGCATCACAGCAAAAGCAGTCGAACTATATTCAGCTCAGAACAAGTAACCCGTAGCGGTAGGGTTTTAGATGAGAGCATCGATTTAAGACAAGATTCCCGTATTGTAAATTTAAGGAGCTTCTATGCCAAAAGGCTTAAATAAAGAAAAGATTGCGACTTTGCCCGCCCTGCAAAGCTATCTTCCCCCACATTTTGAAGACAAAAATCGATTAGAAAGAATTCAAATCGTTTTTCCTGCAATAGACAAGATGTATAGAAGACATGCCAAAAAAAACGGCTACCCAGGCAAATCCCAAAGCCCTTCGTAGGGGCCTGTTCTCTTCAAAGTGAGAAGAATTTTTTAGCAAAATGCCATAAGCACCAAATCGACTTATCTGTTTCATTTTCTTCCTTTTTGGCAAATGTTCCTTTATCCAGAAACAGCGACTCATTTTATCAATAAAGCAACTCAATATTTTGAGCTCAAGATTCTTTTGCGTCAGCCCAAAATCTGAAAACCTGATAGAATGCATAGAAAAATTTAGAAGATTCAATCCTCAAGGGGCACTAATGAGCAAGGAAATTTTTGTCGTTGAGACCATTAAGGCAGTTCAAGGTAAAAAAGACGAATTAAAGAGAGCTCTGACTAAACTAGTTCCTATAAGTAGAAAGGCTCCTGGATGTTTGCAATATAATCTATTCGAGCCTATCGATAAAAATGATGAGTTTCTCATCTTGATGCGTTGGAGAAAACTAGACGATTTGAGAAATCATGAAACATCGGATTATATAGAGAAATTTGTGAAAGAACACGATCAGATTCTCTATGATCAAGTAAAAGTAACAGAATGGCATCAGCTAGAGATCTAGCCGCTTTGCAAGAAGGAGGTTCTCTTGCGGAAAATTTCTTCCTAGACCGATCTTTAGAATCAATCCAAGAGGAGTCAAAAGATTTGTTTTCCAAAATAGGAAATATCGTGTCGATCGGTAAAGTGATCCCGGAAAATCAACTTCGAGGGTACTTTATCCTCAGAGGAGAAAAAGCTGATTTGCAAATTACTTTTGCTTTGACTCCTCAAAATCCCTGTTTAATCCAACAGTATCAAATAAAGGAGTGCTTTCCATGCGAGTAAAACTTTACCGTGAGCACAAATACGTAAGTTTTGCCCTCAGCGAACTAGAAAGACTCATTGCCAAAACAGACTTTACTGATGACGCCGCTATCGAACACGTTCAAAGTGAATGGCAAAGTGTCAAAGAAATGCTCGAAGGACATGCCTATCATGAAGAGACAAACTTCCACGCTCTTTTAGAAAAGAAAGGCTCTACTATACATCATGACGCTCATGATGACCATGAACACCAAGAAAAGGTCTTACAAACCCTGCAAAACCTCTTAGATGCTGTAAAGACAGCTTCTGACCGGGTAGAGGCTGGATATCAGTTCTATCTGATCTATCGCAAATTTGTAGGCGATAACTTACTGCATCTCCATGAAGAAGAAACTAAACTGTTACCAGAACTCCAAAGACTGTGCACGGATGAAGAGCTACGGGCTCTTGAACATCGAAGCTATGAACTCATGACAGCAGATGAGATGATAGAGATGTTAGAGGTCCTTTTCCCCCATATGAATTTCTCTGATAAATGCGCTTTTCTAACTGATATTAAGTTAGCACAGCCGCAAAAATTTGAAGTGGTTTGGGACAAAATTCAGAATCTTTTTAGCGCCAAAGAAATTGAACGATTACAGATTGAGTATATAAGTTAATCAATTGTAAGGATGTACATTATGAATTTTCTAGCAAGCTGTATGCTCAATGTGGCAGTAATAGGTGCAAGTTCAGGAAAAGGTCAGGACTACGTTGAAGCTCTTAAAGGACGACAAGATGTTAAAATCGTTGCCTGCGTCGTCAACGAGAAAATCCCGGATAGCATTCAAAAATTAGAGGAATTGGGAGTCAAAATAATACCGAATGGGGACGTAGCTAGACTGATTTCAGAAGTCTCCTTTGATGCAGCAATTGTTTCTTTACCTCATCATCTTCACGACGACGTTACAAGACAGCTTTTAGCTGTAAATAAATACATCATTAAAGAAAAACCTCTTGCTCTCAACCAAGCAATTGCTGATCGCTATGCGCAAGGTGAACCTATATCTATATTCACCACTGTACAGAGAAGTACCCACCCCCTCTTTCTTGAAGCCAAAAGTGATCTTGGGCTTATTGGAGAGCCTATCTCTTTTGTGTACACCTATGCTTTTAGTTTACCTTCACAAACTTCGGGATGGCGTGCAGAATCTGAAAAGAGTGGCGGTGGTGTCGTTTTAGACATGGGATATCATATCATCGATGTTGTTTTGGATTTTTTTGGGGAGCCAAATCATGTCAATGCAACCTTCAACTACAAGTATCCTGAAATGGAACGGCAAAAGCTTGAAGATTTCAGCACTCTAACTTTTTCTTATGCACCTGGTCTAAAAGGCCTCCTTGTACTTGATAGGCATGCTGAAAAAAAAGAAGAACGATTTGAAATTATAGGAACTCTAGGTTCCATGATTGTTACACCCACCACCTACGACCTCTGGATCGACTCCACTTTGGTTAAACAGGTAGAAAAACCCCTTAGCAAAATTCAAATCATCCAGGCAATGTTCGATGTTTGTCTAGCTAAACGAGATGATAGTGCAATGCTGGAAAAACAATTTCATCGAAATCTGCAAACACTTTCAATCATCGACGAAGTGTACAAGCAAAAGTAAAAAAACAGTGAATGCTCACTCATCCTTAGGCGGGTCGAAAAGGGAGGATCCAAAAGTTTCCCCACACATCTGTTTTGCAATTTTTTCCCCTCCCACAAGAGCTGAGATAATTCCGACTCCATTACATCCAAGATTATACCAGAGATGAGGATGATTTGGATCTTCGCCGACCCATCTCATTCCATTTTGGGTATAAGCCATTGTTCCATGCCAGAAATAAGGAAAAGAAACTGATGTATCACTTACCCACTCTCGCATCAACTTAAGGCTCTCTTTTGCCTGTTCATCAATTTGTTCAGAGGTAAGTGCAGAATTAAATGCATACTCAGGTCCTCCAAGACAAACCATACCGTCTTTCGTATCTTGAAAGAAAGGCGCAACAGATAGGTACCAATAAGGTACAGGATGAACGCTCTCTTCTAAGATAAAACCAATCATAGCAGAAGAGCGGTCTTCCTTTGTCGGATAGGCAGCCATAAACCCCTCTTTTGGTAAAATCAGGTTAGCCAATTTAGAAACAGCTTTTCCCGTTCGCATATCAAATATAGAGAGATTTTTATATCCGTTCGTACAAAGGATAAGATCTTTTGAAAGCACTTTGCCAAAAGCATGATGTAAGCATTGCTCATCAGGTTTCAAGTCGATATGTAAAATTTCATTATTTTCATAAATCCTGCAGCGGTTTGGAAATGTTTTAACAAGATATTGTAAAACCTGCTGGCAAAAAAGTGCGCTATTCATGCGGATACACTTCTTTCTCCCAAAAGAGATCCCGACACATGTTGGGTCCTCTCTCTTAATGAGGTTTGAAATCTCTTTTCTTGAAGCCCAAGTTATTTTACTGTAAAAATCTACTGGGATTTGCGCTCGTATTTCTTCCTCATCTAACACCCAACAAGCGCTATTTGATTCAGGATAAAAGACACCTTCTTCTAACCAATCGATCAATGTAGAGACTGAGGAGTGTCCAAAGTAGCTCTCAGCAAGTGGAAATAGCTCCTTTTCAAAGCCGACTTTTGCCGAAATTGTATAAAGTAATTCTACGCCTGAAGTAATTTCCTCACAGAGCTGTTTTGCCGGTTCGTACCCAAATTCTTTGATCAATTCTGAAAAGGACCTTTCGATACAGGGTATAGCAATCCCTGCATTGTGGCCAGTAGCACCGCTAGCAATAAAAGATTTCTCAAAAAGGGCAACTTTTTTTTCTGTAGAGGTCAATAAAAAATAGAGAGTTGCTACCCCTGAAATTCCACCACCTACAATAGCTACATCGCATTCTAGATCAGACTGTAGCTGGGGCCAAGAGCTCCTCGGAGAATCTAGCCATAAGGAGCGAAATTGCGCAGAGTAAAGAGAGGTAACGTGCATAAGAAATAAAAAGAGGATCGTTTGCTTCATATTAAAAGTGTAACTAAAAAAGAGGGATTTTTCCAATCAGATGATAGGAGAGCTTAAAAATTATTGGCATGGTTACTCTAAAATCTTTCTAAAAAAAAACATGAAAGATTTAAAATAACAAGAGATGAATAAAACCTTATTCCGCTCATTCCCCTTCTTTCTTATCCTCTACGAGTTTTGCACTAATCTGTCTAACGACATGTATTTACCTGCATTACCTTCTATTGCAAAAGACTTTTCAACACAAATCTACGTAGTTCAATTAACAATCGCTGCATGGTTAGCAGGTGCTACGGCCATGCAACTTCTTGTGGGACCTTTATCTGATCGCTATGGAAGAAGGACCGTTCTTCTTAGCGGAGGTGGAATCTTTGTTTTATCAACCGTTGGTTGTGCTTTAGCATCTTCGGTGGTTCCTCTAGTTATCGCCCGATTTTTACAAGGGATTGGCGTCTGTACTATGATGGTGGCCGGCTATGCAAGCATCCATGATTTATATGACGACCAAAAAGCTGTCCATATTCTTGTGTGGATGGGGAGCGCTGCTGTAATCGCACCAGCTATTGGCCCTGTTTTGGGCGGAGTTCTTCTTCTATTCACAGGATGGAGAGCCATTTTTTGGATCCTCGCTATCTCAAGTGCATTAGCCATAGGAGCTCTATGGTTTGCTATGCCTGAAAGTGCTAAAGAGCCTCATCCGATGAAAGTCAAAACAATCTTAGCCCGCTATTGCCGTATTTTTTTAAACGCACCTTTTATGATTTCAGCGGCCTCTTTTGGCCTTCTTTATAGCGGAGTGATCGGATGGATCACAGCATCCCCTTTCATTTTGATGGAATCCCTACACGTATCACCCGACCTTTTTGGATACTTACAAATTCCTGTTTTTTGTGCTTATATAGTAGGAGCTAGGTTTGTTAAATATTTACTCAATGTATTTCATCTAGAAACCTTGATTTTATGGGGAGGAGCGGTTTCTTTATGTGCCTCGATTGCACTAGCCCTTTTTGCAGTCATTGCCCCCACGAGCCTATACTCCTTTATTTTACCAATGGCTTGCTACACGGCAGGTTTCGGCCTTGCATCCGCTCCATTAAACCGCGTTACTCTTAAAGCTACTCAAGAGCAAAAAGGCTCAGCTATGGCTATATTTTATTTAACCATGATGGGATCAGGTACGCTAGTGAGTTTGTCTTTGAGTTTTGTAAAACCGACTATTTTTTACGCATGTTTAGCGATTGCGATTACAGCTTTTCTCTCATTTACACTTAATATTTTCCGCACCCACTTAAAAAAGAGAGAGGTTTAGAATGAAAACAAAATATACGGTCGATATTGGCGTTTTACCTATTCATAGATTATCACTATTTTCTGGCTGAAATTAAGTCAGACTCTTCCAAGTTACGGTAGGGTAGTCCTAAACAATTCCCCATAGACAACACAAACCTGTCGGCAAAGAATCTGGAAAAACGTCTTACATTGAAAGACTTAATTGCACCCTTAGACAGCGGTGTTCAAGGCTAGTCAGAAAAACCCTGTCATTTTCTAAAAAACTTCTTAACCATGTAGGGATGATCACGTACTTCATATGTGATTACAATTTACACATGCGAGCATTACATGTTTAGGACTACCCAAGTTACTTGTTTGACTACTCTCTAAGTAGTTTTTTAACCCTTTGCTTTAAAAGAACCTCCTTCTGAAGAAGGAGGAATTCTTCTTACTCTTTAAGGATTGTTTGATTGATTGGCCGCTTAACTTAAGCCCTAAAGGGATGGGATTGCAGCTTGGCAGTCGTTCAATAATGGAACAAAGATATCATCACAAGATGGCTTAGAATGATTTAACTTGGTAGAATGAAAAGACTCTCTCTTTTTTGGTGTTGATGACCCGCTTAACGGATGTGCTTTCCCTCGTAAATCTTTTCTTCATTTTTTCGCTTTTTGCTGAAGAAAATTTCCTACTCATCGATGGTCAATCAAACGAGAAATTGATTGAAATCGGCTCCGACGTTGACGAGCCTCTTACACCTTGCTCCACTTTTAAAATTGCTTTAAGCCTGATGGGATTCGACTCCGGCATTTTACAAGATGAGAACACCCCCGTTTGGCCTTACCAAGAAGGATACGACGACTTTTTAGAATCGTGGAAAAATCCACAGACCCCTCAATCATGGATGAAAAATTCGTGCGTATGGTTTTCTAGGGTATTAGCAGCAGACCTCGGAATAAAAAAATTTACGTTTTATCTATCAGTTTTAGATTACGGAAATCAAGATATGTCAGGAGGATTAACAAATGCCTGGTTATCCTCATCTTTAAAAATATCTGTAAGAGAACAGGTTACCTTTATCCAAAACATGCTCCAAGGAAAGCTTCTCATTTCTAGTTATGCCCTTCATAAAACGCGATCTCTACTATTTCTTGAAGAGTTGCCCAATGGCTGGCAACTATTTGGGAAAACCGGTTGGAGTGGGTCAACAAGTAAATTTGATGGCAAAAATGAGATCGGCTGGTTTGTGGGATGGGTTGAGAAAGGAGAGAAAATTCTCCCCTTTGCTTATAATATCCAGAAGGAGAAAATCGATCTCTCTCAAAGAATCCCCAGGGTTAAACAACTTTTATATGGAATATAAAACTGGCCATCTAAAAATCGAAGGCTATAACTTAAGCTATCGTATCGAGGGAAATGGCCCAGATGCTCTGGTCATTGGGAGCGCCCTTTATTACTCTCGTAGCTTCTCACAAAAACTCAGACAGCATTTACGTCTGATTTTTATAGACTGGAGAGGATTTAGCAAGTCAGACACCTCAACAAAAATCGCACTCTCCACCCTGCTTGATGATATTGAAACCATTAGAAAGAAATTAGAGATAAAAACCTCTATAGTTATTGGCCATTCAGCCCACGCACTTCTGGCACTAGAATATGCAAAGAAATACCCAAGCGCTATCTCTCACGTTGTTATGATTGCTATTTCGCCTCATTTACATCCTAGCATGGCTCTTTTAGCTGATAAAGCCTGGGCAGAAGTAGCATCGCCCGAGCGTAAAAAAGCTCTCGAAAAAAGAATCGAAAAATTGCCCAACGAAGCCCTAGACAAGCTATCCCCTTCTGACCGCTTTGTTGCTTGGTACATTCGAAAAGACTCTCAAGCTTGGTACGATTACAACTTCGACTCCTCTTGGTTATGGGAAGGGGTTCATCCTAACATGCCTTTATTTGATGATCTCTATGGTACCATCCTCCGGGATCTTGATATTACAGAGGGTCTGGGAAACTTCGATAAACCTGTTTTCCTAGCTCTGGGTCGCTATGACTTTATTATCGCACCACCCACTGCATGGGATCCCATAAAGGGCAAATTTAGAGATCTGACCATACAAGTCTTGGAAAAAAGCGGCCACTCTCCTCAGTACGAAGAAAGAGATCTTTTCGATAAGTCACTTCTCGAGTGGCTTATGAACCATCCCGAAAAAAAGACTAAAAAAATCGAAGTGACACCTTATAATCCTAAATGGCCCGCCCTTTTTACTGCGGAAGCTGTAAAAATCAAAGAGGCTCTAGGGCCTAACTGCATAGCCCTTCATCATGTAGGCTCTACCTCCATCCCCGGCCTCTTAGCCAAACCAATTATCGATATCATAGGAGTTGTTAAAGATACTGAAGAAGCAATCGAACCTCTTAAGAGTTTAGGATTTCAGTACAAGGGAGAATACAATATCCCCATGAGAAGGTATTTTAGCCGAGAGGGTGTCAATCTTCATTTCTATCAAGAAGGTCATCCGGAGATAGAACTGAATCTCCTTTTTAGAGATTACTTAAGAGAACATCCAGACGCACGAGATGAGTATGCAACTTTGAAGCAAAACCTTTTAAAAGACAAAAGCTCTTATGAAAAGACCTCCTCTACTTTTACCGGTTATAACCTGGGCAAAGATGCTTTCATTAGAAAAATCTTAAAAAAAGCCCATTTCAACCGTCTTCGCATTATGAAGTGTAGCCATTACATAGAATGGGACGCTGTAAAAAGATTAAGAAATAAATACTTACCTCTTGAAGACTCTTATTCATGGACCTTTACTCATAAAGACCATGCCCACCTTATCTTCTACAAAGGGGTGGAAATTCTAGGATACGCCCATATCCAATTTTCACCAGACCAACAGGCTGCAGTGCGAGTCCTTGTCATTGATGAACCTTATCGACACCAAGGACTAGGTAGCCAATTCTTACAACTGTGTGAAGAATGGTTAAAAGCCCAAGGAATTCAATCTGTTTACATGGAAGTGCAGCCAGATCTTTATGAATAAAATGCATGAGAACGAATTCCCTATCGATGAAAAACTTGTTCACAAACTCGTTGCCGATCAATTCCCTCAGTGGGCTCACTTAGCAATTAAACTTGTCCCTTCTGCAGGAACAGATAATGCTTTGTACCGTCTAGGAACTGATAAAGTGGTCAGACTCCCCCGCATAGATTGGGCTGTAGACAATGTAGATAAAGAATACACATGGCTTCCTAAGATAGCTCCTTTCTTATCTGTCTCTATCCCGCTCCCTCTTGGGAAAGGTAAGCCGACCCAGGAATATCCGTGGCCTTGGTCTATCTATAACTGGCTAGAAGGAGAAAACCCTAAACTTGGCGAAGTCTCCGAGCTATTGCTTGATGACCTCGTTCAGTTTATTCAAGAGCTCCATAAAGTCAATCTAGCCAATGGCCCTTTGTGTAGCCGTGGGATACCCCTTAAAGAAAAAGATCAAAAAACTCGGAAAGCCCTAGAGCAATTGGAGCGGCAATTAAAGGGTATGATCGACACGGAAGCTGTAATTACAATCTGGGAAAGGGCACTCAGCGCTCCCCTCTGGTCTAAACCTTCTGTATGGATGCATGGAGACTTATCCCCTGGCAATTTACTCGTGAAAAATGGCCGGCTAAGTAGTGTTATCGATTTTGGTAATCTAGGCATGGGAGATCCTGCCTGCGATTTGATTATTGCCTGGAATTTATTACCAGCTCAT
>CAZBHP010000028.1:0-12266 GCA_964491795.1 uncultured bacterium
AGAATTCCCCAATAAGGAGGCACCGTCTTCATAAGGGAAAAACTTTAGCGTACCCAAAACTCTAACTTCCTTACAAAAATTTTCCACCTCTATTCTAGGATAACCTAGCAAAAGACCGATTGTTTCATGAGCTTTTAAACTATCTTCATCTTGTTGCAAAAAAGCTTCCACCCAATCTTTTTGAAATTCTTTAACAAACCAAATACCAAAACAACCCCTTCGATACCCTTCATCAATAAAAGAAAAATGACTCTTTGGAAACAAATGTGCGTATTTTTGCCAAAGCTTACAGCCACTATAGGTAAGAAACACAAAATTACGTGTTTTACTATTTCGATCCTTGATCTGCCATCGGGTCCAACCGTTCATAAACGCCGGCTTATCACCTAATAAAGTGGCCGTAAAATCGCCCTGAGACAACATTCCTCGAAAAAAATCAGCAAGAAGTTTCTGGTCTTCAGCGGGAATAGTCTGTAACTTCTCCCGCACAAGATCCATCTTTTTAGAAAAAGAGCTCTCTGCATAAAGAACCGTAATTGCAAGCCCACACAGAAGTAGTCTCTTTAAATAAATCATCGATTATCATCCCATACAGGCCAACGGCAGCTCGAATTTGAGCAAAGTTGTCCATAATAGGTCCCAGCATTGTGTTGGCCACATTTAGGGCAAACCCAATAACCATCCTCAGAATTTGCGCAATAATAAAAGCCTTGCCCATCGTGGCGAAGAATATTTAGCCCTTGTTGAACGAAGAGGCCCAAGGCTCTTCGAACTTGGGAGGGGCGAGTCAAAAAAAGTTCTCTCTTAAAAATCTTATTGAGCGATTGGAAAGGAGATATATCCTTGGCTGTCTGTATCGGCATAGAGAAAAAATCCAGGAGTTCCTGAAATATCTACTTCTAAATCGGATACTACTTCATTGCGTGTCCTGTTAATCGTGGTTGTTTTCGTAGTAAACCAACCAGTTTCCTCGAATAACAAAGTCTCAAAAACTCTATAAGTCACCTTGTGATTGCTTGGATCAGATGAAAGATCTATTCTTAAGCTGATTTCTTTTAGTGGAATACCCTCTTTTATATGAAAGGGAGTGTTTTTTAAAGGAACACAAAAAATTTGAATCCACCCTTGTCCATCTTTTATAGTATCAACTCTGTAAGACTTTTTAAATACCAGCTGATCCCCTAAGTCTATATCTAAAACCAATTCAGAATCGGAAACTCTCCATGCATCTGTAGCAATCCTTGGAAAATTCTCTATTTCCTCTGCTTGAACAAATAACGGCGCTAATACTGCTAATAAAGAAAATAGTATTTTTTTGAACATAGCTCAACACCTAAAAAGTTTAACTCGTGTAAGTGTAGTTAACTAGATAGAATTATATCAAGAAAAACGGAAAGCACTCTTATTATAACCAATCGGGATTAGGCGCTTTTTCGAGAAGGCGATAACGAATCCCCTCATAGAGATCTTTATTTTGCAAACGCTCCTGTGCAAGGGTAAGCTCGTAGTCCATAGCTTCATCAAAAGAGAAGTGAAGCCCTTTTTGCATTTGTGTGTAAGCTATCTGGATACTGGCAGGACACTTACCCTGAAAGTCTTCTTTACCCCAAGCCTGAATAATTTCAGGCAAAGTGGGCCTACTAAAGGCATATTCAATTCTCTCAAAGTCTAGAGTAGAACTTTGATGCGGTGCTTGTAAAAGTAAGAGCCCTTCTTGCAGACGGCTAGGAAGAAAAGATAAAAGCTTTTCCCTTTCGCTATCTCGAATTACATGCTTAACTAAACCTACAGCTAGTGCATCAAAGGCTGTGATCGACTTACCTGTAAGCGCTAAATACCACCCAACGCGATAAAGGAGGCGCGGTAAGAAGTAGGTGGAGCCGACATCTGGAAAAAAACCGATTGAAACCTCTGGCAAGGCAAACCTTAAGGTGTCTGTTGCGACAGGATGCGAGCCGTGAAGAGAGATTCCCACACCGCCGCCCATCGCAATCCCGTTCATGATAGCGATATACGGTTTTGGATAGTAAAAGATCCTCCGATTGAGTCGATATTCAAGCTTTGCTAAAGCATACGATGTTTCCCAGTTCTCAATTCCGTTGTAATAAAACGATTTGATATCGGCCCCTGCGCAAAAAGCCCTGTCATTGTTAGATGTAATGACCACCATTTCGATAGCCCAGGTATTTTCCCACTTAGTAAGCGCTTCATCAATGAGGGTAAGCATCTCGAAGGTGAGAGCATTCAAAGCATCGGGGCGCTGTAAGGTGATTTTCCCAACAGCACCTATCTCTTCGCACAAGATCTCCACTTAATACCTATGGAGCTCGAGGATTGCTTTTTTTACATCTTCTTTTTGTGGGAGAACTTCGTTTTCGAGCGATTTGGCATAGGGAACAGGCAACAGCTTTCCACCTACACGTTTAATTGGGGCATCGAGATAAGAAAAAGCTTTTTCACTTACCTGGGCGGCCACCTCTGCACCAAAGCCACAAAAAAGTGGAGCTTCATGCACGATCAAAAGCTTGCCTGTTTTTTCAACTGAGGCAAGAACTGTTTCAATATCCAAGGGGACAATTGTGCATAGGTCGATTATTTCAACAGAAAGCCCAAGCTCTTCGACTGCATGGACAGCAAAGAGGACCCCCATACCCCAGGTGACAATGGTAAGAGAAGAGCCCTTCTTAACGATTTTAGCTTTTCCAAGAGGCATGATAGAGTCTTTGGTCGGCTCTTTTTGTGCGCTAAAAGCTCTTTGGCGGTAGAGGGCTTTGTGTTCAAGGAAGACTACTGGATTTGGATCTTTCAAAGCTGCTTTAAAGAGCATCTTTGCATCGGCGCTGTTGCTTGGAAGCACCACTTTGATCCCCCCTGCGTGAGCAAGAAAAGCTTCGATACTTTGCGAGTGGTACGGCCCCCCTTGAATATAGCCACCACAAGGCATTCTAAGGACTAGAGGGAGGTTCCACACTCCATTAGAGCGGAAATAGTAACTTGCAATCTCGTTGAAAAGCTGATTAATTCCTGTCCAAATGTAATCGGCAAACTGGATCTCTGCAACAGGCCGCAAAAGCCCACCAAGAGAAGTCCCAAGGGCTAGACCCATAATCGTTGCCTCTGCAAGAGGTGTGTTAAAGCAACGCTCTTTACCAAACTTCTCCGTTAAGCCTTCTGTAATACAAAAGACACCGCCTTTACCGTGAGCTACGTCCTGACCAAAGACGATAATCCGGGGATCTTCTTGCATAGCTTCAGAAAGGGCGTGGTTAATAGCGCTTGCCATGGTAACTTCTTCATCAAGAAAATTTATTTGTGGGGTAATCGTAACAGGACAAAAGGCATCACTTTCTTGAACAGATGTTGGTAGAGGAAGATTTTCAGCATAAGCAATCCCCTCTTCTACAAGAAGATTTACCTCTTCAAGAATAGCTTCACACTCTTTTTCAGTAACAAGACCTTGTTCAATAAAGGTCTCTAGTGTCCTAGGGAGCGGATCTTTTTTCCTATCGAGGATAAATTCTTCTGCTTTTTTATATTTTTTAGGATCATCGCTACTACTGTGAGGCCCGATTCTTGGCACTTTAGCGACGATAAGAGAAGGTCCCTCTTTTGTATAAGAAGTTGCTTTTTGGTAAGCCTCTATCACTTCTATAACAGAGCATCCATCGATTTCTAGCACTTCGAGAGGCTTGTACCCCTCTACAAGATTAGCAATAGAAGGCCTACAGGTCTGCTCTTCTTTGGGAACGGAGATAGCCCATTCATTATCTTGGCATACAAAAACAATCGGGAGTCTATGCAAACAGGAAAAATTAAGAGCCTCATGAAAATCCCCTTCAGAGGTTGCCCCATCGCCAAAGGAGACATAGACCATTTCATTGACTTGCCGAATCCGTGCACCTTTTGCAACACCTACTGCTTGTAAAAGCTGGGAGGCAACAACACTTGATTGGCATGGGATCCGTTTTTTAAAATCGCAGTAATGTTCAGGCATCATCCGCCCACCAGAATGGTTTTTTATGCCACGTGCAAGAAAGGCTCCTAAAAGCTCTTTGGTATCGGCCCCTTTTCCTACAGCAAATCCACGGTCGCGATAGTAGGGAAAGCCCCAATCTTTTTCATCTTGGAAAAAAATACCGCCGATGACGCCTATAAGCTCATGGCCTTCTGAAGAGAGGTGAAAGGTCCCCCCTTTATTTTGTTTAGCAAGGAGGGAACACTTTTTGTCTAATTCTCGTGTGAGAAAAAGTTTGCGTACTATTTTAAGAGCAAGTTCTCGCTCAAGAGCAAGCCCTCGTGTGATAGGCGCACCCAAAAGGAGCTCTGAGGTCAATTTTTCTTATCCCAGTTATACTTAATTTGGGTAACTTTCTTAACCCCTTTCTTCTTTTTCTCTTCGATCATATCTTTCATGTCTTGCTTAGAAGGGCGACCCCGTTTTTTGGGCAACGCTCCAAAAGCAACCTGAGACAACTTTGGCTCAGCTTCGACCGCTTCTACACTAGCAGTAATAGAGCTTTTTTTGTCCAGATCAACACCTGGTGCACGGAATTCTTTAAGCTTATGAGATAGGTGTCGCAAAGATTCCAGACGCTGCGATAAAACTTCGAGTTTGGAATCGACTTTCACCTTGCTGCTTCCTTTCAAAGAGGCTAAAAGCTGAGCTTCATTCTCAAATTTAGAAGAGAATGTAGAAGCATTGCTTGAATACTCAGGAATAAAGAGAAACGGGCGTAGAGACGACGGCGTTGTTGTATAGATATCGTCTGTGAGCTCTGGCTCCATTTCAATTTTGAGTTGCTGCTTTGGAGGACGCCCCCTTTTAGGACGAGGATTCAAAGCCTCATTAGAGTAGTAAGTTTTTGCTTTACTCTCTAAAACATCTCTTGCTTGCTGGATATCTTTAGAAACTTTTTGAGTAAAAAGATGCTCTTTGAGTTTTTCCACAATATTCTTAGAAAACTCTAAGTCTTCTTCAAAGACAAAAATAATATTCCATTTACGTAGATACTCGATAATACGGATACGAGAGCGTTCATGGTAGTATTGCTGCCACTTATCTAGCTCTGTCAAATGGTCATAAATGAATTCAAGAAAATTTTCACGTGCCTCTTTAGAGCCGATGATGTCTAAAAGCTTTTCTTTAGTGTCGATATCATAGACCTTCTCGTTCACAAAACCTTCCATGAACTTTTTAGTCTCATAATAGGTCAGTTTGGGGACCAAACAGTAGCGATCAGGGGTGTTTTTAATTTCGTTCTCTGCATCGGTGAGCTCTTGCTCACTCTTATCCAACTCGAGATAGAGCAAGAAGCCTTCGACACGGTCAAAGTAAAAGTCTCGCTCATCATCAGATTTAGAAAAGGCTTCTAGGAGCCTATGATAACGGAGGATTAGGGGATTTCTTGCCTTTGGATAGTCTTCGGCCATACAATTAAATTCTCAAGTGGTAATATAAAGCCGATTTTAGCAAACTTATGGGGAAAAAGAAAGGAAAAATGGTATGCTAGGGATAAAAGATATTCTTAAAAACAAAGAAGAGATCCAAGAAAGGCTGCGCACCAAGGACCCCTCTATCTCTCTTGATACAGTCACTACACTGTATGAAGAAATGTGCAAGAAAAAGACCGAACTAGAGGGCCTTCAGAGCGAAGCAAATCGCCTCTCTAAAGAGATTGGCGAGAAGAAGCAAAAAGGGCTTAACGCAAGCGAAGATTTAGAAAAGGTCTCCTTTCTTAAAAAAGAAGTTCAAAGACTATCGGCTGTCCTCCCCCCCCTAGAAAAAGATTTTGAACACGAGCTATCGCTTCTTCCTAACATTCCTGATAAAGGGATCAAAGTCTCTTTAGAGCCCAAAGACAATGTGGCCATTAAAACTGTAGGTAAGAAAAGAGAATTTGACTTTACCCCTAAAAACCACCTAGAGCTAGGCGAATCTTTAGGCCTTTTTGATTTTAAACGGGGCGCTAAAATCTCAGGTTCTGGCTGGCCCGTCTACACAGATCTAGGGGCTAGGCTTGAGTGGGCTCTTCTCAACCTCATGATGGAGACCCACAGTAAAAATGGTTTTACTTTTGTCCTCCTCCCCCACTTAGTCCGACCTGAAATCATGTACGGCTCAGGGCAGCTTCCTAAATTTGAATCTCAGCTCTTCAAAATCAACGACCCCGATTACCACCTCTACCTGATCCCTACGGCAGAAGTTGCCATCAATGGCCTTCACTACGATGAAATTTTTGAAAGAAAAGACCTGCCAAAATTCTACTACTCTTACACTCCCTGCTTTCGTAGAGAAGCCGGTGGTGCCGGAAAAAATGAGCGTGGCCTTATCCGCATCCACCAATTCAATAAAGTAGAGCTTTTTGCCTTTACTGCACCTGAAGATAGTGATGCCGCCTTCGATAAGATCATGTTTTCTGCCGAGCAAGTTTTGGAGAAGTTAGAACTCCACTATCGCAACATGCTTTTAGTCACAGGCGACATGTCTTTCGGGGCAAGTAAAACAGTCGATATCGAAGTTTTCTTACCTGGGCAAGAGCGCTATTACGAAGTCTCTTCTGTCTCCAACTGCCGAGACTTCCAAGCGCGCCGCTCTAAAATACGGGTGCGTGATGAGAACGACAAAAAAGAGTATGTCCATACCCTCAATGGATCTGGACTTGCTACGTCTCGCTTGATGGTTGCCCTTCTTGAAAACAACCAAAACCCCGACGGCAGTGTATCGCTCCCCAAAAGCCTCCACCACTTCCTGGGCTGCACCACACTCACACCCAAGTAACCAACTGAACGACTGCCAAGCTGCAATCCCATCCCTTTAGGGGTGGGTAAAGCGGCCAATTCATCCAATAATCCTTATGGAGTAAGAAGAATTCCTCCTTCTTTAGAAGGAGGTTCTTTTAACTTCCGCCTTTCTTCCAGAAAGGCGGAATAGAGTTTATGGGTTTTGAGAGATTAATCACTTGTTATCTAACAAAATAAAACTCATAAAAAGAGCATATTATGTGGAAGGGCTGCTCCGCTTGGCCCTCCCACACCCACCATTGGGCAAGATTTGGCTTTGACAAATCAAATATCGCTCGGGCTCGCGTGTAGAACACTGGCTCGCCTCCTAGAGACCCTGCGGGCTCGCGATATTTGATTTCTCTTTGCCACCTCTTACCAACGGCTGCCCACTTTGGGGACAGAATTAACAAAAGGGCGGCAACGTTGTTGCCGGGCTTCGATTGACTTTATAAAAAACATACGTTGATTTAATTTCATCTTAATATGTAAAGTTTGTTTTTACAGATTTTTTTAAACGTATGGAGAATTTATGGAAGGAGTATCCCCCACTAGAAGTAATTCCCCTGGAATTTTTAGCACCTCAAGCGAAAGCTCTCACAGCGGACCAAATCCTCAAAAACAAGTAGAGACTTACCTTATTATCCATTCTGTGGTTTATAGATGTCTGATGCAATATTTAGTAAAGCTGTGGAAAGCTTTTGAGGAATCTACTCCTCTCGAAAAATACAGTGTGAAAGCCATCTCAATTATCCCTTTTCTTTGCGTGGCAGCCCTAGCCCCTCTCGAAGGATTGATACGCTTGGTCTCTGGAGCTGCAAGATGGATTTTTGACCTTTTATTTGCACACAATAATCCGGACACTCTTTCAGAAGACCATTTCGCTGGTTTCAAGGCCTCTATCCTCGTAGTTGTCAAAGGACTCACCTCTTTTACCTTTAGCTATCCTCTTTTACAAAGCACCACCGGTTACTCTTTAGAAGGTAATCCCTCTTCGTTATGGGAACTTTTTGGAGCTCAAGATGACACTTCTGTAGCCCCTCCCCTACCTTCCTCCGCTCTTCACACTCCCTCGGAAGAAGGTTTTGGAGCCTCACATGCAGCTGTTCCCCCGAATTCCCCTCATACTGATAGAGAAACTTCCCCCCGTCCGCATACCCTACCCCGTTTTTTAGCCAGGATTACTCCCTCTCTTCCTAGCTCCGCCTCACAGGCACGCCCAGGTGAAATTGATGCTGTTTCAGAATCGATAAATGCTGTTTCAGAATCGCCATCTGTAAGCGGTAGACCTCCAATTACCCCAGAACGCATAGCTTCTCGTGAGGAAAGCCAGCCTTCTTCACCCATGACCCCACGAGAAGTATCTGAAGAAGCCTTTGATGCAGAAGGATCAGCCTGCGATGACGATGGAACTCCTACTGCACCCATTGCTCACCCCCCCACAAACACAAATCCTACAGCCTCTCATACTCCTCAGTACGGCTCTTTGGCTCCTGCAACTCCAGAGGGCGGTCCTCCTCCTTTTGAACGACTGCCAAGCTGCAATCCCATCCCTTTAGGGGTGGATTAAGCGGCCAATCAATCAAACAATCCTTACTTCGTCAAAAGAATTCCTCCTTCTTTAGAAGGAGGTTCTTTTAAGGATTCGGAAATCCTCTCCCGAAAGAAACAGACACAAAGAGAGCAGAAGGTGTATAAATCTCTAAAATACTATATTCTTGTGTGCTATTTTTTTATTCTTGCATCTTTTATACTTAAGACATGTCAAAAGCCTGCGGCCATACAAAAGAAAAGTCACACGTGAAAGTAGAGACAGAGTCTCACTTTCACGGAAAATCTGTTGTTGATCATTTGCGCGCTGCTAGAATTAAAGGTCTTAAAGCAAGTGGCGAAAATCATGGATTGGAGCCGCAAGGCCATATCCTTGGAGGAGCTGATGCAGCCAAAGAAACTGCTGTTGTTACCCTTCTTGTTTGGATCCTTCTAAAACAAATAAACATTGATTTCTCATCTATTGTTATTGTCTTAAGTTTTCTTTGGTGTGGCATGCTCCTCTGGAAAGTAGGACGCTCTGCACTACTTGGTTGGAGTAGATTAGAGAGAGTCAACCGCTTGATTGCCGATGAAAAATATGAGATAGAGCACAATCGTGAAGAGGAAAAAGAAGAGCTGACAGAGATTTATCGAGCCAAAGGATTTACCTCTCCCCTTCTTGACAAAGTAATTGACGTTCTGATGGCGGATGACAATAAACTTTTAGGTGTCATGCTTGAAGAAGAACTTGGGGTTTCCTTAGAGACATACGAGCATCCTTTAAAACAGGCACTCGGTGCTGGCGTTGGTGTCTTTTTAACATCTTGTCTTATGGTATTAACTCTTGCCATCTTACCCCATAGTTGGGGTCTATTTCTTGCAACTTATGCTACTGTCTTTGTATCTTCTTATGTAACCGGAAAAAGAGAGCGCCTACAGATTCTCCCTTTAATTGTTTGGAACCTCGCTCTCACCTTTGTGGTAAGCTCTGGCGTCTATTTTTTAAGCCAGTTCTTTTTTGAGAGAGGGTTTCTAACGCGATGAAAGAAGCGATTTCCCCTTACCTTCTCGATGAATACTTTGCCTCTGGATATGAGGAGAGCGAAAACCCCTTCATCACTAAAAGTTCACGCAGCTGGGGGAAATATGTCTCCCTTGTAGCAGCCGTTATGGCCGGGGTTTTTCTTGCGCTGGCCTATATCATGCACTATGTCTCTCCAAATCTTACCTCTTTTTTCCTCCTTTTTGTCTACTTCCTCGCTGGAACGCCCTCTCTAATCCGTTCTCTTGAAGATTTAAAGAATCTCGACATCAATATCCAAGTCTTAATGACTCTTGCAGCTTTTCTCTCAGTCCTCATTGGAAGTGAACGAGAGGGGGGTCTTCTTTTAGTTCTCTTCTCTCTATCAGGAGCTCTTGAAGATGGAGTTACCAAGAAAACCAAAGGGGCACTCCACGCTCTTCACAAAATCTCCCCAACCTTGGCCCATGTGGTAGAAAAAGATGGGACCACCTATGCCAAATCGGTAAAAGAAATTGCTCTCGGAGAAAAAATCTTAGTTAAAGCAGGTGAAATCGTCCCTCTTGATGGGATTGTTGTGGAAGGAAGCTCCTATGTGAACCTCTCTCACTTAACCGGAGAGAGTGTCCCTGTCTCTAAAAAAGTGGGCGATGAGGTGCAGGCAGGATCTCACAATAGCGATGGAACACTGACTATTACCACCACAAAAACAAGTGCCGAGTCAACCCTTGCAAAAATTATCCGCCTCATCAACTCCGCCTCTGCATCTAAACCCCAGCTCCAACGTATCCTCGATCGCTTTGGTCCTAAATATGCTATAACAATCATCCTCCTCTCCTGCTTTTTTGCAACTTTCCTCCCCCTCTTTTTTGGGATCCCCTACCTGGGCCCCACCGGTTCCATCTACAGAGCTTTGAGTTTTCTGATTGCAGCTTCTCCCTGCGCACTCATTATTGCCACACCCACTGCCTACTTAAGTGCTATCTCCGCTTGCGCAAGAAAAGGTGTCCTTCTAAAGGGAGGTATCTCTCTGGATGCTCTAGCAAAATGTAAAGCTTTAGCCTTTGATAAAACAGGGACTCTCACCACAGGGAAGCTCAGTTGCGCTAAAATAGAAGTCCACGGCAACCTCTCCATTGAAAAAAGCCTCTCTATTGCCGCAGGACTAGAAAGAGCAGTCGTCCATCCGATCGCTGAAGCAATCCTTTTATATGCCAAAGAAAAGGGATCCTCTCCTGACCTCATCGAAGACTTAAAAATTCTTCCGGGCAGAGGCGTAGAAGGATTTACTGTCGAAAATGGCAAACGAGATTATGTCGTCTTAGGAAATCCTACTTTTATTTTAGAGCGCTTAACCGATTCCGAAAAAAAGAAGGCTGTAAAAGAAATGATCATAGCAAGTGGCCACCTTGTCACTCTTCTTCTTGTCCAAGATAGCGTTGTCGTCTTCCATTTCCTCGATGAGATCCGCCCAGGCACAGAAAAAATTATTCAAACTCTTCAAAAGAATCTAAAAATCTCTATGCTGACCGGCGATCATCAAGAAAACGCCTACCTCGTTGGAAAAAAACTAGGCATTGAACACATCTATGCAGATCTTAAACCCGAAGATAAGCTTGCTATGACACGGCAGCTTGCAGAAAAAGACCCTCTCATCATGGTAGGCGATGGTATTAATGATGCCCCCGCACTTACACAAGCGATGGTTGGTATTGCCATGGGCGAAGTAGGTAGCGCAACAGCTATCGAAGCTGCTGACATTGTCCTTCTTCGAGATGATCTCTCTATCATCCCCTGGCTCTACCGCAAAAGCAAAAAAACGGTCGCCGTTGTCAAAGAAAACCTCACCCTCTCGCTCCTCGTCATCTGCGCTGCCGGCCTCCTCTCCCTCTTCGGCATCATCCCCCTCTGGCTCGCCGTGATCTTCCACGAAGGGAGCACCGTTGCCGTCGGGTGCAACTCTCTTAGGTTGTTAAAGTAAGGAAAGCTAGAGTTTTTTCTTGAAATAGATATGGTAAGGAAAAGGGAGAACAGACCCCCTGTCCACAGCCTCTATGGAGAAGAAAATAACTCATAACGGTCTTACTCAAGCACTTGCGGAAGAGAGACGCGAGTTTGAGAAGTTTTATCTCTGGCTTGAAAAGCATATGCCCAAAGCGTTCTTTGAAGAGTTTACAGAGACGCAGCTGGTGACGATCGTCCATAATTTGATGGGTCTTCACCTACAGGGAAATTTTATCCAGACCCACTTTGAAAACTGCTCTATTATCCTCTGTCTCAATACTCCTGATGCCGATTTACGGATCTTAAAACACTACACCTACTTTGGAATTAAAAACTACCAGACCTTCATTTCAGATGAGCCTCCCCCTGTGAAAGGGGCTAAAGACAAGCTCCGAGTTGCTCTGATCCATTTTACGGGGGTCCCTGAGAAAGAAGAAGAAGCCTCTCTTGCGAAAGAGCTTCAAGATGAGGTCTTTCAAGCGCTTCATGAAAGGGAAGAAGAGCTTACCCAAAAAGAGTTTTTAGAACTTTTACAAGCGCTTCCTAATCGATTTCTCCGTAGCTTAAAGAAAGAGAGGTTGATCTCGGTCCTTGATCTTTTCTATAGAGCCCGCGTGCGAGATCACGTCCAATATGAAATCAAAGAAAATGAAGACTCTATCGAGATTACCCTTGCTTGGAGAAACACCCCAAAATATAACTTCCTCTACCGACTTGCAAAGCTACTCTCTCGCCATAACCTGGTGATTAAAAGGGTGAACGCTGTCTATATCCATCCCTATCTTTCAGAAAACATCCTCCTTATGTTTTTAAAACTCGAAAAAGAGGACCTTTTTTCTAAAGATTTTCTCATCGAACTTGCAACTCTTAAGTATTTTGAAGATGAAGACTTAATCGAATCGGTGTTTGTAACAACCAAACTGCTTCG
>CAZBHP010000029.1:0-12255 GCA_964491795.1 uncultured bacterium
TCGGAAAGAGAAATCGCTTTTTATCGCGAGGAGTCTGTATTTCCTACGCGACGAGTGAATTAAGCCCAGGCTTTGCCGTGGGCTTAAGGTAAAAAGCGATTTGTCGCACCGAGATTCCGCCCGATGGGGGTTGCAGGGGGGATATGCAGCGCATCCCCCTTGCATTCTTTGCAGTCTTTATTTATCTCAAGGTGAAGCAATTACTCTGAATATATTCCACTTATTTCCCTTATCCCAGGTATTTCTAATAGGAGGGGTTAGTAGGTGAGCTTGAGCTTGGAGAGGAGATTGGTTGATAGCTTGGCGCGCTCTTCGTTGATTTGGGTGGAGAGACAGGGCGAGGAGAGAAGATGCGCACGGCGAAGAGAGAAGAAATGCTCGTGAAAGGTGAATTCCCCATCAATCCAATGAAGGCGCCTTCCTAATTCAATGAGACTTAAGGAGGCAAGAGCCTCATGTGCGTGGAGAGAGTGGGCGTAGGAGAGAAGACCAAAGCTTCTACTTACTTTATCTTTAAGAAGGTTTTTATCTTCTTCTGAGAGAAGAGCTTCTAGCTTTTTCTCCTCTTCTTCGAGGAAAGTGGCATTTTTTACAATTGCCTCTAGAGTGCTCTTTTCGCATACACCGAGGGTGTTTTTATTTTCCAAAAGAGCCAAATCGGCCAAATATTCATTTTCTTTACCAAGACCTCGAATGATGACATCGCTGGACAGTTTGTCTTGAATCTCTGGAAACCGTTTAAGCTGAATAAGAAGTGGAAGATGGAGGAATGCCTGAACGGTCAACCCGGTCCCTGCATAGTGAGGATCCGAGGTAAGATAGCCAAATCGCTCCGAGAAGGAAAATGGAATTGTCTTACTCATCTCTTTTTCAAGGGTGGAAATTTTGGTATAAGCCTCACTTAAATTTCTATCTGTATTATACAGATGAAGATGCAAATGATCTTCTACGTTAATCAGTCCAAGGACTAAACCAGAATTGTCAACTACAAGACCTTTACCTGCATCGAATTTTTCATACCCTTCGCTCAAAATAAAATGTTCAAAAAGAAACTCTTTTTCAAGAGGGGTGATGGTATCTTTAGAGAGAAAAATAGGATTGTCTAAAAAAGGTGCAAGGGCTTTCTCCAAAAGAGATTTAATCGTAAGCGCATCCCCTTCTTTTAACCTGTGGGGAAAAGGATAGGGGTTTACGTTTCTGCGCAAAATAAACACAGAAGCGGGCCAAATGGAGCTTTTTGCCTCTTTCCAGGGATATGATTTTAAAAAAGCTTCAGGGAGCTTGGGGCTCTGTTCCATCTTTTCCTTCTAGAATGACTTTGATCTGATCGCGAATACCTGCTGCCTTTTCATAGTTCTCTAGAGCAAGCGCTTCTCCAAGAGCTGCTTGCAAAGACTCCAACCTAAGAGAGAGGTGACTCTCTTTTAATTTATCGGGTGTATTCCCCAAGTGGAAGGAAAGCTTCTTCTCTTTTTCCGGCATAAACTCCTCCCTAATTGATGGGCTATTTTTCCCAGTTAATTCTTTTACTAACACTTTTTCGAACACTTGGTAACATTGAGGACAACCAAGTTTCCCCTCAGTAACCACCTCTTGCATAGAGGTTTGACAAGAAGTGCATATTAAAGATGACTCAACAGCTTGCGCAAGCGATGTCTCTTTCGTCGGTAAAAATTTTTTATGCAAAAGTGGGCACGTAGCGCACATGTTTGTAACGCTAAGTTTTCCAGAGGCTACCTCTTTATAAGTGATGGTTGCTTTACGTTTACACGAAGCACACTCAATTGGTCTTTCTTCCATAAATTGGAGTCTAAAAAGGTTGGGTAATTATACACAAGAGAAGTTATTACATCATTGATAAGCAACATCTTTAAATTAATTATCAGTTTTTTATTATTAATTGTTTAAAAAAAACAGGGAGATTCCTAAACAGTAAGAGGTAGATAAGATCACTTATAGAGGAATTATGCCACCTAAGATCACCTATCTCTCTCTTTTTTTAGCCTTTACAGGAGTGTTACCTGCTGAAGAGCCTCTTATTTTCGATGCTCCCCTTAACGTAGAAGAAATGAGAGCCCCCCAAAAAGAGTCTCTCCCCCACGATAACCTAGAAAATTCGATTTTAGCTGATATCCCATCCTCAAACGAAGCCGTATTAGGCATGAACGAATTAACACCTCCCACAGAAGATGTGCCCTCTGATGGCCAATCTCTCGATCCAGTCCTACCCTCTTCTGAAATAGCAGCTGCCACGCCAGCACAAAAAAGCATGGCGGTTATCGAATCACAAATGAGCGATGAAGATATAGAAGACTCTCCTGCAGGCGATCTAAAGGCTCCATCTCAACAAGATAACGTTGCCGCAACAATGGATGGCAACCCTCAACCTCCCCAAGTGCCCTATGAAAGACAAGTAGAGAAACAGAAGCCGTACCGTTATGATGGCGATGATCATGATCATGATCATTATTACGATGGCGATGAAGACAATGAAAACGAAAACGACGACTATGACAATTACAACGATTACGACAATGAGGACAGCGACTATTAAACGGATACTTCTCTTTATACTCCCCTTTGCCCTCTTTGGTGAAATCAAAGAACCAACCCCCATCTGCGAACATGAGGAGAGTCACTCTCCTATGCAGCAGCGGGAAATGATGACCCGAGAAAAACTCGACTCTAAAGAAAGGGCTGTCTACGACCAACTTGGCCCTATTTACCAAAAGATTTTCCTCTTTGCTCTTAATGATGAAGAACGCCACAGGGTTGCTATCTATACCAAACGCGGCCTTTATCCTTATGAAGCTGTAGATGTGATTTTGCGCAGCGAACGCCGCAAGTGCGATAATCCACAAGAGGGTCGCCAAGCCCCTGCTGAGCGCGCTATGCAAGCAGGCAAACCCCTTCACATTCTATAGCCTTGCGCTTTGACATAAGATCCGCTAGGATTAGGTCTTATGCGCTTTGCTGCAATTCTTCTTTTAGGAGGTAAAGGGACCCGCTTTGGCGCCCCCCTCCCTAAACAGTTCCAAACTTTAGGAAAACAAAAAGTCTATGAGCACGCTCTTGCAACTTTTCAATCTCTCAATCTCTTTGAAGAAATCCTCCTAGTCACCCCCGAAGAATTCTCTATACCTGGGAGTGTCAGAGGTGGTCCAACTCGACAACTCTCTTCGTATCAAGGACTTTTAGCTCTCCACAAAGATACAGACTATGTCACAATCCATGACGGGGTAAGACCTTTTGTCTCTACAGATATTCTAAAAAGACACCTAGAAGAAGTGCAAATACATAAAGCTGTCAACACATGCATTCCCTCTCCCGATGCCATCAACCTTGTAAAAGAAAACACCTGCCTCTCCATCTTAAAACGCCACGAGGCCCTGCGTGGACAAACCCCCCAAAGCTTTGCCTACCCTCTCATCCTTAAGGCTCATCAAAAAAGCCAATCAAAGGATGCCCCCTGTGACTGCAGTCTCATCCTAGAGCTCGGCCATCCTGTCCACATTGTCAAAGGATCAGAGCTTAACTTCAAAATCACCACCCAACAAGACCTCTCCCTCGCCCACTTCTTCCTAACCGGTAAGTGCCACTAACCCCCCGGCAACGAAGTTGCCCTCCTTTATTCCTCGGCACGAATATTCCTCGGCACGAAGTTGCCGCCCTTTTGTTACTCCTGTCCCCAAAGGGGGCAGCCAATGGCGAGATATCGGAAAGAGAAATCGAATATCACGAGTCCGCAGGAGACGTAAGGAGGCGAGGCTGTGTTTTACACGCGAGCCCGAAGTGATATTTGATTTATCGCACCGAGATTCCGCCCAAGGGTGGGCGTGGGAGGGCTCAAGCGGAGCAGCCCTTCCACATAACATGCCTGTCTTTACACTTTAATTTTATTAGACGACGAGCACATACCTTATAAATTCTATAAACTTTAGCTTCTTAGCCCAGGTTTTGACATGAAATAAATTATTTGAATTTACATATGGTGGCGGGTGCCGTATAGTGGGGAGGTTATTTAGAAAGGATGTATGGCCAAGCTTTATTTTTATTACTCTGCGATGAATGCGGGGAAAAGCACAACTCTTTTACAAGCAAGCTACAACTATTTAGAGCGCGGAATGCAGACGCTTCTTTTTGCCCCTGAAATAGACAAATGTTTTGAAAAAACCGTTGTCCATTCCCGGATTGGCTTACAAAGTGATGCCATCCCTTTTGATGAGAAGACAAACTTTTTTGAGATTATCGAAGAGCGGAAAAACATCTTACAAAATCTCCGTTGTATCTTAGTGGATGAAGCCCATTTCCTAAAAAAAGAGCAAGTAGCACAACTAACCGCTGTTACAACACAGCTTCATTTGGCAGTCCTCTGTTATGGATTGCGTTCTGACTTTTTGGGAGAGACTTTTGAAGGAAGTAAGTATCTACTTGCCTGGGCAGAGGAGCTTGTTGAAATCAAAACTATCTGCACCTGTGGGCGTAAGGCGACTATGAATATGCGTATTGATAAAGAAGGCCGCCCTATTACTGAAGGTGCTCAGATCCAAATTAGAAATGATGTAGATTACATATCGCAATGCATGAAATGTTTTAGAGCAAAAGTAGGCTCTTTATCACCAACAGAGGTATATTCATGAGAGAAATCGCTCTCCGATCTTTCCCCAAACTTTTCCCTTATTTAGTCACTATATCAGCGGCCCTTTTCTTTGCGTATGAGTTGATGCAATTTCATATGATGAACGCAATTGCCCCTCTTCTTATGAAAGATCTCTCGATGAATGCGACAAGTTTTGGTAACCTCTGCTCAGTCTATTTACTCGCTGACGTCCTTTTCCTTCTGCCGGCTGGGATTTTACTCGATCGCTTCTCTACACGTAAAGTCATCCTCTCCTCTTTACTTCTTTGTATTTTAGGCACTTTTGGATTTTCTTTTTCTTACAATTTCGCCTCTGCCGCCTTCTGCCATTTTCTCTCCGGTATTGGTAACGCCTTTTGCTTTCTCTCTTGTATGATGTTGATTGCCCGCTGGTTCCCTCAAGAAAAGCAACCTTTCGTGGTTGGGCTTGTCGTCACAATCGGCATGCTCGGAGGGGTTGTAGCGCAATCTCCTGTCTCTTATCTCGCCTCTCTTCTGACATGGAGAACAACTCTTCTTTTCGACGCAGCACTTGGTGTCTTTATTTACGCGCTTATCTATCTCTTTGTATACGATCCGGATACCAAAGCTAGTTCTAACAAATCTTCTATCCCTTTTTGGAGAGGGGTCAGACTCTCTCTCAACTTACATAACGTTGCAGCTGGCTTTTACACCTCGTTAATGAATTTGCCTCTGATGCTTTTGGGAGCGACCTTTGGAAGCCTTTTCTTAACGCAAGTGCATGGATTTACCCTTGCAACCAGTGCTTTAATCTCCAGCATGATCTGTATGGGAACCATTGTTGGCTCCCCCCTATATGGCCACTTTGCACCAAAAACACTAACGGGTAGAAGTTGGTTATTTATAGGAGCCTTCTCTTCCCTTGCCGTGATTCTTTTGATTCTTCTGTTGCCTCATCCCTCTGAATTGACTCTCCTCTCCCTTTTCTTTCTTTTGGGTGTTTTCTCAAGCTCACAGATCTTAAGCTACCCTCTCATTGCTGAAAATAATCCTAAAGAGCTGACGGGGACTTCTATGGGCATCTCCGGGGCGATCATTATGGGCTTGCCTATGCTCATAGGGCCTTGTATCGGGATGATTCTAGATCTTTTTTGGACAGGTGCCATTGTGGGAGACGCAAGGTTTTATCCTCCGCATGCTTTTCTAATCGCATTTTCTCTCCTTCCAGCTGGTTTTATTCTTTCGTTTGCCGCTGGATCTGTTTTAGGAAAAAAACAAAGGGCACAAATTTAAAATTTTTGCCCTTCGCACGTAATGATTGTTGCTAGAGAAATGACTTAGCAACAGTTGCAATCATCTTCGTCTTTGAAGATGTTGTTTTTCATCTGTTTGTAAACTTTCTGTGCACCATTCATAAGATCTGCGTAGATAAGATCACGAAGCTCTTGAATAGCCGCTAAAATGGCACATGAGCCTTTATCTGTTGTTGATTCCGCCAAAATTTTATCTTCGATATCAAGAAGAGCACTTACATAAAGCTTTGTAAAGTCTCCGTAGAGATAAGGATATTTAGCATCAGGCTCTTTCTTAGCCTTATCATAGCCTAAAGCCCATCTAGAGTAGGCTTTTACGCCATTCGGAGCATTTGCTCTAATAAAAGCTTCTTGAGCTGCCATTGTAGGAGGATTCCAATCAGTACTCCAATCGTATTTATGAGCCCTAATAAGTTCTTTGGCTTGTTTCAAGCCTTCCTCATTTAATTGAATAGCCATATTTTCCCCTTTTTTATTCTTTTATAAGGATATTGTAAGCGATTCAAGGGTTATGGATAGAACCGTCTCTTGATGAGCAGGTTGAGATAATTTAAGAGACAGAAAAAGCAGATAGAACAGATAAAAATTAAGAAACTGGTGCCCCGTTTGGAACACCAGAAAATAAAGAAATTTTACTCTTCTAGCAAATTAGGAATTGCTTGTTTGAGGTCCATCGCTACTAAAAAAGCTTGGAATTGGTTAGACCCAACGATACTATCTTTTATTGATAGGACCCTCTTGTGAGCTATCGAGATACGATACCAATCCTTACAGCTGGAACTTCATGTGGGTTCCTATTCTCATCCTGCATTTCAAGAAAGATAGTCCTTGCCTGAGCGAGAAATCTTCTTTCCTCTGCAGAAAACTCGACTGGATCCCCGAGAACTCTTCCTTCTGGTATCTGCTGAGCGGCTAACCTTTCATCTACCCTAACAAACTCTTGGTTCGTTAAAAGAATTTTTTCTACAAGTGTATAGAGGAAGTCAGAGCTATTAACCAGAGTAGTAAAATCTCGTGAAGATCTCCCATCAAAAGCATCTCTTAATATATCTAGAACCCCAGTTTGGATATCTAACGTGATCGTTGTGCGATCTCCTTCACCTCTTCCCACATTCACCGCTGAACAGAATCTAAGCCCTGTCCTTCGTTCTGACTCCTGTAATCTTTGCATCACTCTTGTTGCTATTCCAGTTCCCTCGCCTATTAAAGCTGCCAATTGCCCAGGCAAACTGCCGTTATTAAATGTGGGCGTCCACCGCAGATGATTTGCTATTGGTGCACTTGAGCGAGATGCCAAAACTTTAATAACTGCTCCTAGGATTCCTGGAACAAGAGCCAGACCTGTCCCCATAGAAAAGATGATACGCAGAGCAATGTCACCTATTTTTTTTACACTGATTCCTGCAGTCATGGGAGTTAGAGCATGCCATCTCCGTCCACAGACTTCTAAAGGAGTTAAGAGAATATTTGAAATTCGTTCGGCTCTAGATAAACTTACAGCTTGCATACAACCTCTTTAATTATGATTTATTTATGCAATAATTATATAAAAAAGGGATTTACAAAACTACAAAAGAGATAGTTTTAAAAATCATCTAGTTTAATTTTTAGAGAAAAATGATCGAGAAAAGTGAGCCCTGTTGGATTTGAGCCAGGGATTCTTTAAAGGGAGCGTTTAATTCTCTTGGAAAAGCCACTCGATGATTTGCTCTTCTGCTAAAGGCACTCTATTTACAAGAATGTGGCCTACATTGGGGATTGTTACCTTTTTTTCACCAACAAGCACGATATCTTTTGAGAGAAAATCATTTTCTGCAGCCATGGTGTATAAGGTAAATGATCTTTGATTTTCTTGAATCCTCTCCCACAGCACATCTAAACGCTCAAAAAGGTAATAAGCATAAGAATAGTAGGGAGTTTCTGTAAGTGGGTCTAAATTTCGAAGACGACTTGCAACTGTAATCACTTTTGTGACAAAAGTATCTTCTACCCAAGGGTCGGAGCCGTATGCATACTCTGCTGCTACGATTCCACCTAACGAATGCCCCACGAGCTGGAGTTTTACCTCTTTTGCTCCGGATTTTTGGTAGAGCTTTTTAACTTCTTCGATTTTTTCTAAAAGATCCGATTGGCTGTCTTCTTCCGAAAAGTTAAAGGTGAATATAGGACCTACGCACCCGCCACTTTTTTTATAAAAATCAATAGATTCTAAGAGAGGGATCCACTCCCCTTGATTGCTCTGACGCGCATGTAAAAGTATAGTCGCTGGAAGATTGATTTCTTCAGATGAAATTTCTAACGGATTAGAATTGTAATAGTGAAACTCTTTTTGAGGGCCAGATATATATCGATCCCAGACAAAGTGTGTCAGCTCAAAGAAAGAGAGAGACTGCCATAGTTCTTCCTTTAAACGCTCATACAACTTTTCTGAAGAGGCTTTTACCTCTTGTTCCGTAGGCACAGGAGCATAGGCGATAAGAGTAAGCGGAAAAAATAAAATTTTTAAAAGAAAAAAGACTTTTTTAGGAAACATACAGTCTATTTTTTTAGAGGAGAATCTTCGGAAAATGTGAGCCCTGTTGGATTTGAACCAACGACCCTATCCTTAAAAGGGATATGCTCTACCAGCTGAGCTAAGGGCTCTCACATACTATTGACCCCAAGGGGATTCGAACCCCTGTTGCAAGAATGAAAATCTTGTGTCCTAGGCCGGGCTAGACGATGGGGCCTTACGCTACCGGCCGTGTCTCAAAGGGTTTTCCCCTTTTACCTCACAATCGGCATCCATTTCAATAAGCTTACTTATTCAGCTTACTCAAATGCTAAGGTGCGATCCATTGTATACAAACTCGTTCTTTTTCTCAACCTAATTTACACAGTGAGAATTTCTTTTTCTTTTTCTTGGGTAAGCTTGTCCAGTTCTTTGCAGGAGTCGTCTGTCAACTCTTGGATCTTCTTTTCAAGCTTTTTTTGTTCGTCTTCAGGAATAACCCCATCCGTCTTTTGTTTACGGATAAGATCATTACCTTTTTGTCGGATCTCTCGGATCACTACTTTCGCCCGTTCCCCTTTTTGCTTTGCTTGCTTAGCAATGTCTTTTCTTAACTCTTCAGTAAGTGGGGGGACAGGGACACGGACCAGGTTTTTTTCTTGAATAGCGTTCAGATTAAGAGCTGCTAGTTGAATTCCTTTCACGATTAAAGGAGCTACAGAGGGATCAAACGGGGTAATAATTAATTGTCTTTCCTGCACAGAAACGGTGGCAAGAGATTTTAGAGGAGACTGCGATCCATAGACCTCTACCTTTACAGAGTCGAGCATCTGTGGATTGACGCGGTTCGTGCGTAAATTTTTAAACTCGCCCTTTAAGTGCTCAATCGCTTGTTTCATTTTGTTTTTCACATCATCGCACACATTCATGACTTCACCTTACGGGTTTTAACTTTTTCTGATTGCACTTCTTTATGCGCTTTATTACAAATAAGAGTGCCCCCTTTTCTCTCCATCACCGCCTCTAAAAGGGCTTTGCGAGAAAATAGTTCGACGACTCGAATTTCTATATGGTTATCTCGACACATAGCAACCGCTGGCGCATCCATCACTTTGAGATCTAGACTGAGTACTTGCTCGTAAGAGAGGCAATCAAAACGTTTAGCATTTTTATGGGTTGTAGGATCTTTGTCATACACTCCATCTACTTTAGTTGCTTTAAGGAGGACTTCAGCCCCCATTTCACTTGCGCGCAATGCCGCTGCTGTATCAGTTGTAAAATAAGGATTACCGGTTCCCCCGACAAAAATCACGATGACTCCGTCTTCTAGATAGGATTGCGCTTGAGACCAGTTATAAGGCTCTATGATATCGTCAAAGTTTCTCGATGACATCACACGCGTTTTGACCCCTATCGCGTGAAACACTTGATGGAGAGCAAGCCCATTAATACATGTAGCTAAGATACCGATATGATCAGCTGGGGTGCGCTCAAAACCAAATTGAGTCGCGTGAGATCCACGGAAGATATTGCCACCACCTATAACGATGGCAATTTCTATCCCTTTATTTCTGATTTCTTTGATGGTTTGAGCGATCTCCTGACAGGCTTTATAGTCGATCCCATAATCTTGGTCTCCTAAAAGAGCCTCGCCAGATAACTTTAGTAACACCCTTTTATAGGGTTTCGCGCTCATTATACCCTTTTTCACTTAAAGTTGCTTACTAAGCACCTACGCGCCAACGGATAAACCGAACCACCTCAAGAGGCTTACCAGTTTCTTTCGCCCGTTTAGCCACGTACTCGCCGACACTCATCGTGTTATCTTTTACAAATTTTTGCTGTAAAAGACATACTTGATCATAGAACGCTTTGACTTTTCCTTCCACAATCTTATCGATGACTTCTTTCGGTTTATTCTGAGGAACTGTGCTGCGAGCAATTTCAGCCTCTTTTTCACGAATATCAGAAGGCACTTCATCCGATTTTAAGTAATCAGGAGCCTCTGCCGCTATATGCATAGCCACTTCTTTTGCAAGCGCTTCTTCGCCAGATCCTGAAATCTCGACGACACAAAGGATTTTTCCTTTCATGTGCGAATAGACTCCAAAAGAGACCGTTGGCTTTTTATGAAGAAGGAGAAGTCTTGAGATATTGATGTTTTCTCCTAGAATCGAGATCAACTCGCGTCTACCTTCATCAATTGTCTTAGAAGGATCGTGCTTACACTTTTTGGCTAAAAGAGCGTCTAAAGTCTCTACTTTATTCTCGGCTGCTTCTTTTACAATTTCATGCTGAAAAGAGGAGAATTTTTCGTTGTTCACTACAAAGTCTGTCTCTGCATTCATCTCGAGCAAAGCTATCGCATCTTTTGTCTCATAAGTAAGGATTGCCCCTTCTTTAGTCGTGCGACTCTCTTTTTTGACAGCAGAAGCGATCCCTGTTTTTCTCAAGTATTCGATGCTAAGTTCAAGTTTACCTTGAGACTGCTCTAAGGCCTCTTTACATTTACCAAGAGGTGCTCCTGTGCGCTCACGCAATTCTTTAATCAATTCTGAAGTGACGTAGCTCATCTATACCCCTTCTTTCTTTGATTCTTTATCTTCGTGGTGTCTCTTTGGTCTTTCGCGTCTTCCTTTATAAACAGGCTTCTCTTTTTCTTCAGGAGCTTCAGCAACTGTCAGAGGGATTCCAAGAGCTTCTTTTTTCTCCATAATAGCATGCATAATGGCCTGAAGGATGACTTTATTGCTTTTTAGAGCATCATCATTGCCAGCAATTACATAGTCTACTAAATCAGGATCACAGTTAGTATCAACAATAGCCATTACAGGGATACGAAGCTTTCTTGCTTCTGCAACTGCAATATGCTCTTTAGATGGATCAACAATAATCAAAAGACCAGGCGGCTTGCGCATAGCTCTGATACCGTTTAGGTTTTTTTCTAACTTACCTTGCATCTTGGACATTAAAGAAAATTCTTTTTTGGTAAGTCCCTCTCCGCCGCTTGCCACTTTTTTCTCAAAGCGCTCTAGCTGCTTGACTGATTGACGAATAGTTGCGAGGTTTGTAAGCATTCCTCCGAGCCAACGCTCTGCGACGTAAAACTCTCCGCACTCTTCAGCACACTCTTGCACAACAGTTTTCGCTTGTTTTTTGGTGCCCACGAAAAGGATACTTTGACGTCTTTCAACCACTTTTTCCACTTCTTCACATGCAAGACGGATTTGATGGAGGGTTTTAGAAAGGTCAAGAATGTGAATCCCATTACGCTCTTCAAAAATAAAGCGTTTCATTTTTGGATTCCATCGGTGTGTCTGGTGTCCAAAGTGAACCCCAGCTTCCAGAAGCTGTTTAATGGAAACTTTAGGTTCTCTCTTCTCTTGTACGGTCAAATGATACCTCGCTAAATTTAATAATCACAGTACTCTACTCTTTAGCGCCTGATCAGAATCGAACTGACACTCACAGCTTGGAAGGCTGTTGTTCTACCATTGAACTACAGGCGCAAATTCTTGGCCTTCAGATTTTGTCATATGAAGGATATTTTTGCCAATCATCTTTTTGCATTTTTCTTTTAAAGCCGATTCTTTATACTCCGCGCTATGTCTGATGTGGAAGAAAAGGCTTCGCGTGTCCTCAACATCATCCTTCTCGTATTTCTTTTAATTGCCCTCAGGGTGTGGTATCTGGCTGTCCTAAAACATGAGGAGCATGTAGAAATCGCAAGACGCCCTCAAATAAAAACTGTAATCGAAGCGCCAAGTCGTGGCACCATTCGAGATAGATTTAATATACCACTTGCCGTCAATAAGATAGAATATAAAGCCTGCGTCTCCTATGAGCCCATT
>CAZBHP010000030.1:0-6867 GCA_964491795.1 uncultured bacterium
CTCCACCTCTTTCTCCGTATGTTCCCACGATTAATTCAAGGGAGGCTCTTTTGCCGTACTTAGTCGTTGGTGGCACCCTCTTTTTCCTCTATTTGCCTATTATGGTCCTCTTTATTTTCTCGTTTAACGCCAAGGCCTTCCCAGCTCCCTGGGACCATTTCACATTGGATTGGTATAGAGAGCTTTTTTCACATAGAGAGCTGTGGCGTGCTTTTGGTAACTCTTGTTTGATTGCCTCGATCACCACCTTTTTTTGTCTGCTTCTCTCTATCTTTATGCTCTACTATCTCTCGAAAGGCGGTCGGATTGGCAAGATGCTCCCTATTTTCTATGGCAATCTCGTCATCCCAGAGACCATCTTGGGGGTCTCTCTAATCGGTTACTTTACCCTTCTCAACATTCCTCTTGGACTTGCAGCCATTACCATTTCTCACTCCATCGTAGGCCTCGGCTTTATGATCCCTATTCTCTATGTCCGCTACCGAGATATCGATAATAACATTTTTGAAGCCTCTCGCGTCCTGGGCGCAAGTAGCCTCCAGACATTTACCCGTATTACTCTTCCTTTGATGCGACCAGCACTCATTTCTACAGGACTTATCCTCTTTATCCTCTCTTTTGACGACTTTATCCTCTCATATTTCTGTTCTGGCGCATCTGTGCAGACTCTATCGCTTTTTCTTGTCTCCTCAATCCGTTATTCGATCTCCCCTGTGGTAAATGCTCTCGCTTCTCTCCTCCTTCTTTTTACCTCTCTTTTAGTCCTTCTCTACTTCTCTTTGAAAAAACGAGAGAAAATGGGGGCTTTGTGAGTTCTAAAACTCTTTTCATCCGTATCTCTTTTCTTCTCCTTGTCATTTCGTTTATCTTTCTTGGAACCTTTTCTTTGCAGCCGCCAAAGGAGAAGGCAACTTCAAGTAAGATCTTAAATATCTTTTGCTGGGGCGCCTATTTTCCAGAAGAGGTGATCTCCCGTTTTGAAAAAGAGAGCGGTATTCGTGTCCGCACAAGCTTTTTCACCACCAATGAAGAGCTCCTCTCAAAGCTGCGTCAAACGAAAGGGAAGGGGTACGATCTTTTTATCTGTTCTGACTATGCGATGAAAACCTTAATCGATGACCGTCTTATTAAGCCCTACGACCCCATCCGCGCTCCCTACAAAAACAGAATCTCCCCTTACCTCCTTCATCAGTTCCACGACCAAGAGAATATATACTCTCTGCCCCTCTCCTGGGAAGTTTATGGACTCATCGTTCCTAAAGAAAAAGCCCCCGCCTCCCCCTCTCTTGAGACGATTTTCCAAGACGATCCAGACGCTGGACAAGTGGTAATGACCCCCGATCCTATAGAAGCAGTGACTTTTGCAGCCTACTATCTTTTTAACAAAACAACAGATCTTACCCCTTCGCAACTCGGAGAAATCCGCGGCCTTTTACGAAAGCAAAAAACCTGGGTAGAGTCATACACCGACTATCGTACAAAACATCTAGTCGCAGGAGAAAATTGCAGAGCGGGACTTTTAAAGACCTTCTTCCTCTCTCAACTTGCAGAAGAGAGCCCCCACATAGCCTTTCTCCTCCCCAAAGAAGGGATCTTCACCTCCATTGAAAGCTTTGGCCTCAGTCAAGAGATCGAACATGAAGAAGAGGCCTACCGGTTTTTAGAGTTTATCTACCGCCCAGAAATTATGGCCTTACAAACAGAGCAGTATTCCCTTTTCCCCGCCTGCCCAGATGCCCTCCCTCACGCCAAAGGGCTCTCCCCCCTCTTCTTTGAAATCTTAGAACAGATTGAAGAGAGACAAGACTTTCGCTTCTTTAACTACGCCATCTCACCCGACACCATCCTCGAGATGTGGGTCCACGCCAAAACCTAAAAAAAAGGAGAAGCTATAATGCTTCTCCTCTTTAGAAACTGGCTACCACAGGTTTTTTTCTTATGTTGTAGAAGGCTCAGCATCTGGTATTGCTTCTAGAACTGCCACAACATCAGCTTGGTCAGCTGCTATCTTCGCCTCTAACCTTCTTTTCTCTTCAGCTAACTCTCTAAGGCTTGTAGTCTTAAGACTGTCCAATCTATTAACTAGATCTTGCAGCGCTTGATTGGCGCTAGGATAACATGCACTTAATTTGTCATATAAGCTTCTGGCCGCTTCAGAACACGTTTCTACCTTCTTACAATCCCATAGCCTTAAGTTCCTAGCTGTGTGAGGGTGGAATAAAAGAGCCGTCCCCGCTTCTGTTGCTAGCTTTCCCATTTCTAGCAATATCTTTACTTTGTTATATACTTCTTCTGTTTCTAACTGAGAGACGGCTCCGATCATTAAAGATTCCACAGTAGATCTAGCTACTGCCGCCGGATCTTCCCTTTCTCCTGTTGCAGAAGTTAAAGAGGTTCTGACGGTATCTGCTACAGCAGGTCCTGCAAGAGCTCTTGCAGCCATATCTCGTTCAACTAAAAATCTCTGAGACGCTATTACTGTGCGATCCCAGCCCTCAGACCACTCTAATTCTCTACGAACCCACTGATAATGATTAACGATTGCTTCAAACTCACGAAACTCAACTAGAGATCTTGCACGTAAATATTCAGCTACTTCCCTCGCCGCTTCCCTCGCCGCATAATCAGAGTGTATCCTCATCATTACACGATCCAAACGCTCAGACCACTCTAATTCTCTACGAGCCCCATCTTCCTCCTGAAAGATTGTTTCACGCGCACCAAAGTCAACTAGAGATCTCTCACTAAAATGTCTGGTTCTTTCTGCCACAAGCTGCATTGCCTCTCTTAATCTTGCAACTTCCTGAGTTGCCTCAGCTGCATTTGATGCCTCTAGCTGTAATCTTGTAAGTAGAGTTTGCACTTCAAGAGCTCGTACTGCATCTGCTTCTTCTCTTACACGTACTGCCTCTCTTAATTTCTCTACAGCTGCAAGCGCCCTTACAACTTCTATGTTAGGAGCTTCTACATCTTCAGCTAAATCCACTAAACTTGTAAGTCGATCTTGCATTGCAGAAAGTCTTTCTCTAGATATTGTTAAGGTTCCACTAGCGACATCATCTACTTGAACAGCTGCTTCTACTGAGGCACTTTCCGCTTCTCTTAACCGCGCCACCTCAGCTCTTAATGCATGAGCTTCTCTTGCAAGAGGCTCCATTTCTGTATTATATGCTGCAATAGCATCAGCACGCCCCTGTTCTGCAGCTGCTAGTGTTGTCTGTAATCTTGCAACTTCCGCTCCTCTTCCAGCTAAAGCAGCACGCTCTCTTGCAAGATCTTCTCTTAATCCAGCCATAGCCTCCCTATCTGCTGCTGGAAGAACTTCTACAACTCTTTCTCTTAGCTCCGCTCCATCTGTAGATGCATCGACACCGAGCCCTCTTCTTGGTGAAGGCTGATCACTTGGAGAGAGACTTCGAAAGAATGTTTTTGGAGCGATGATAGTAATGAAAACTCCGGCAGCAAAGAAGGCAACTCTAAGGGCAGAGCGGCCAACTTCAATAAGATCTCTACCAACACCCACAAATGCTTCTCTAGGTTGGAGATTGATAAGCGTTGCAACAAATTTAATAGGGATATAGAAGAGACGAGTAACTGTTTCTCCGACTCCAAATAGAGCCATTCCCAGAGAAGTAACTGGGCCCAGGAAACGAGAAGCTACCGGATTAAGATCATCGCCTTGTAGGCGAGCAAAAGTTTCCATTGATACTGGTGAATTTGGCATTGCAACTAAAGCTGCTCTTTGTAAACCTGAAATAGACATATAACCTCAAATTAATTGTTTTTATTAATCGCTTTGCTCTTCTCCAAGCGCATTGGTAATCTCCTCACAGAAAGACTCTGGGATAACAATAGTGATAAATACTCCTGCTACACAAAACCCAACCCGCAAAGCTGCTCTCCCAACCTCTAAAAGCTCTCGAGGAAGATCCTGAAACGCTTTTTTAGGTTGTAGATTAATCAAAGAAGCTACAAACCGAATAGAAATGAACACTAAACGACCAACCGTTTCTCCAATAGAGAGTATAGCCAGTGCTAACATTGTAATAGGACCGACCACGCGGGAAGCTACTGGATTAAGTTGCCCCATTTTCAAAGATTCAAAGGCGTCCACCGAAAGGGGGCACCCTTTCATAAAAAAATCGGTCGCTCTTTGTGAAGGTAGAAGAAAAGTCATCTTTTAGACCGCCCCCAAAGCTCTTCTTTGTCTCATGGAATCGATTAAAAGAGCGTTGTACATTCTTTCACCTCTTGCTTCTCCACACAATTCGACAAAATAGGCCCGCTTCTCTTCGTTGCTATCCGTTGAAGAAAGGCGCCACACTGCTTGAAAAAGGGTGTTTTCTGAGGGTGTCTGTCCCGGGCCACCTCTATCTAAATTAAGATTAACTGCATCCGCTCTATGTCGTCTTACAAGCTCATCTCTTAAGATATGCGATGCCAGTTTTTCAGCAACTGCCCTATTTTCAAAAAGGGTCCCAAATAATCTACGAACATCAGCTTCGTTAGCTTCTTGGCAAAACCTTTCAAATACTGTAAAAGCAAGAGTTCTTTGTTCTTGGGTGTATGTCAAAAGTTGTGGAGGAGAGCCTTTAAGCGCTCTATAGATTAATTGACCACGAACATCTCCAAATACATCTACAAAAAGCGCTTCTTGAGCATCCGCTGCCTCTCCTCGGTCTCTTTGGTAAAGAGACTGCGAAATGTGAAAGATTTTCTCCCCTAAAAGAACCTCTTCTCGATTTCGACGGTCAGTATTATCCCTTCTTAGGTCGGGGTGTCCTTGGGTGCGATAACCTTCTACAAGAGCTGTTACGCCTTCAAGCACAAGCTCTAGAATTCGATGATCTTCTCGAACATCTAGAGGGATAGGAGGCGGTGCCAAAGGGCGCGCTGCAGTTGGGGTGCCAGGAAGGCTTGTAGCTTCAGCTCTCTCAAGCACTTCATCGTCACCTTCTTCGCCATAAATATAAGCATCTACAATCTTCTCTGCTACATCTTCTCCAAATAGCTGAGAAGCCAATCCAACATACTCTTGTCGCGCTGCACCAGCTCCACGAAATTCTGTTAAGATACTATTAAAAAGTTGCAACTGTTCCGGTACGTAAACTCTTGTCCCCATCCTAGGAGGATTTGCTTCAAGAGCTTGGTAGAGCTCATTACCACGCGCTTCCCCAAATACACCTCTTAAGCTGGCTTGTCTACCTAGTGAGAGAGTAGTATTCCATATACTCTGAGCGAGTCGTAATTCTTCTGCCGTATAGTCTACACCCTCGCGCTGTAATGGTAAGGTTGACTGATGTTGTCTTACAAGAGTTTCCCGAACAAATGTTTCTATGAGCCTCTGAACACCTGCATTTTGAGCTCCATCTGCAGGAAGGCCAGATCCTAAAACACCGTGCTCGCGCTCTTCTTCAAAATCAGCATCAGCAACTCTTTGTGCTTCTTCTGCATTCGCATCACCAGGAAGAGCTGCTTGGAATAGTAGTGGCAAAAGCTGTGCTATCATTGCTTGATCTTGAATACGATTCAATTCTTCCATTATCTGTTGGACTCTCTCTGGACGTCTCTCTCTAAGCCCTCTTGTAGTCATAAATTCATCGATCTGGGCTAGAATTTCAGGATTAGGATTCTGCCTGTACTCCCCTATTAAAAAGTCCAAAACCGCATCAATATCTATATCGATATCTATATCGATTGGAAAAGCTGCAGGAGGCGCTAACCCTTCTACAACTGCTCTTCTTTGCGCCATTTCTCTAGCATGAGCTTCTTCTCTTTCTCTTCTGGCTATATCTTGAGCCTCAAATTGAGCCCGTCTTTGCGCTTGAAGAGCCTCTTGCCCCTGTGCTCTTCTGTGAGGCTGTTCCCGTCTATCTCTTCTTAGAGTGGCTAGATTTGTTCTTAATGTAGCTAACTCTGTTTGCACACTTTCTAAATCTCTTTGATATCCAGGCCTTAAATTTCTGAAACCATCGAGTCGGAAACGATCTTGCCTTCGAAGAAGCCCCACTTCAAGACCTGGTGCAGCTCTAATCCTTCCTCTTATAGGCTCTAGTGCTGTTTGAGTCCTTTGAATAGCTTCTCTATAAAGACGCGCTAACCCCTGAAAACCTTCCCCTCTAACAGCATTCTCTTCTCTTGCCATTTCCATTACTAGAGCATCTATCTCAGTAAAACGCCCGGTTATCTGACCTACTATCCTCTGATTTGCCATTCTGGCTTCCTCTACTTGAGCCTCTCTTAATGGAGCTGGAAGAGCAGCATCTCTATGTGGAACCGGCGCTGGTGGTTCTGGTAAAGGATTTCCTCCTCCAGGTCGAACTTCTGCAGCTGCAGGACCTACAATTGGACCTAGCCCAGGTAAAACTCTACCCACTGGCCTTCCAACACCAGCTCCTGGTGGTAGCCGATTGGGTCTCCCATTCTGACAATCAAGGCATCTTTCTTCTGCATGAGCACGCTCAAAAGCAGCAAAGAGGGTCTTGGGAATAATTACCGAAACGAAAAAGGTAGCTGTGAAAAAAACAATGCGAAGTGCTGTTCTACCAATGTCTGCCAGGTTTTCCCCAACTGATAGATTCACAATCCTTACATTTGCGAAAAACTGTAGAACAGTAACAGGCAGTTTTACACACAAAACTGCAAGTTCTATAAAGGTGGAGACTAACATACCTCCCACTACAAGAGGAGCAAATAACCGAGCTACAACAACATTACTTCTTCCAACGGCTCTGCCAATCCCTGAATCTACAACAAAATGCAATGCAGAACTATTGGTCATCAGAAAATTAAGTGCTCTTTGCGGACCTGTAGCCATACCTATCTCCAAAATTTAATATTTACTTACACCCTTTACTCTTACACAAA
>CAZBHP010000030.1:6967-11952 GCA_964491795.1 uncultured bacterium
GACGAGAAGCCATAGTTTCAACGGTAAGAGCGCGGACCATGGCGATAATGTCTCTATCTCGTTGTTGCACTATCCTATTTAAACGGAGGCTATAATCGCCATCGCGTTCGCCATCCCGAGGATTAGTGTCAATATGCTCAAGAAAAGCAAAATATTGCGGATGTCTCTCTCGAATTACTTTCTGCCAAAAGTCTGTCTCAGAAGCTATAGTGACTCGAGAGGCTTGAGAGGTGGTATCTCTTAAAATCTCCCCTTGCCATCTTTGCCATAGTGCTTGAGGAACTTGACCACAAGCTGTAAAACGCATGCCCGTAGATAAAATTGGAAGACTTAAAGTTTCTTTAGTCTGCAACCTTAAGAATAAAGCGATTTCAACAGACTCAGATCCTCCTCGCCTGCTTGCAAACACATCTATCATCTGTAATCTTCTTGCGCCTACCGCGATATCTATATAATCCTGATCATTATGTTGATTACAATGAATGAGCCATAGCAAATGAATATCATCTAAAAAAACTCTTGAACGATCCTCACAGGCTGTTAAACCATCAGCAATTGCCCCAAGGGCTGCCTCTTTGAACCTTGGGAAACGGCTTATTCCATCCAAAAGATGCTCTATCTGGATCTCTAAAAGCTCTGGTCTATTCCCAGCTGTTCTAAATCGGTTAATGAATGCTAGAAGGTTTGCAGGAGGTTGCCACCCATCTTCTTCCCCAAGACGAGTAAAAAACGCCAAACGATCCCGCAAGGATGATCTTCCTTCAGCACATGCAGCAGCATCAACTTCTTGATAAGCACCTCTTACTGCCGCCTCAAGATCAGTAAAATGAGGCCTATCTACTACTGGACCGATGTTGGGTCTTCTTACCTCACCTACTGGAGCAAAATCTCTACAATAGCTGCAGAATCTCCCTCTGCTCATTGGGACTGAACCAGCGTTGTGAGTTCTTTCAAAACCAGTAATAATGGTCTTAGGAGCGATGATAGAGCCAAACACACAAGCTGCTAGAAAAACGATACGAAGAACACTTCTAGGAATATCTACTAGATTATTTCCGACTATGCTCCAGTTTCTCCCAGCGATTAGACAAGCTACAAAACGAATTGGGAGGAGTAGAGTTAAAGCAGTAAGCTCTAAAAAAGTAAACACTAACATTCCACTTATAACAAGGGGAGCCAAAAGCCTTGCTGCGACAAAATTGGCGTTATTAATTACCGGGTAAATGCCCGCTGAAACCAAAAGATGTGATGCACAGCTGTCAGTCATGAAAAAAGAAACAAAAAGTGAAGGGGCCGTGGCCATACCTATCTCCAAAATTTAATATTTACTTACACCCTTTACTCTTACACAAATCTTCTTACTTTACTTAAAGCCTACACACGATAAGGAAGCACCCTTCGGACAAATGCATTTACAGCTACTGGATCATTCGATATAGGACGAGAAGCCATAGTTTCAACGGTAAGAGCGCGGACCATGGCGATAATGTCTCTCTTGCGTTCTTCTTCTATCCTAGCCACACGAGCCAGATAACGCCCTTCCTCTTCATCAGCTCGAATGTCAGTATCGATATTTTCCACCCAAGCAAAATATAGGTCATGTCTCTCTCGGATTATTTTCTGCCAAAAGTCTGTCTCAGAAGCTATAGTGATTCGAGCTTCATTAGAACTAGTATCTCTTAAAATCTGCCTTTGTAATTGTTGCCAGTCAGCTTGGGTAACATAACCGCAGCCTCTGTGAACCATGCCTGTAGATAAAATTGGAAGATTTAAAGACTGTTTAGTCTGTAACCTTACAAATAACGCCACTTCAACAGCCTCCCCTCCTCCACGTTCGAGTGCAAACTCATCTATCCTGTTTAATCTGTTTGCGCCTACCGCGATATCTATATAATCTTGATTGGTGTTTTGATTACAATAAATAAGCCATAGCAAATGAATATCATCTAAAGTCACCCCTACACGATCAACACAGGCTGTTAAACCATCAGCTATTGAAGCAAGGGCTGCCTCTTTGAACCTTGGGAAACGGCTTATTCCATCCAAAAGATGCTCTATCTGAAGCTCTAAAAGCTCTGGTCTATTCTGACTTTCTCTCAATCGACTGATGAATTGTACAAGGTTTTGAGCATGTTGCTGCCCATTTTCTACGCGTTCAAGCTGAGTAAAAAAACATAAACGATCCGCCAAAGAAGATCTTCCTTCAGCACATGCATTAGCATCAACGTCATCATAAGCACCTCTTACTATTGTATTAAGAACAGCAAAAACAGGTCTACGCCCTACTAAGTCGACGTTGGGTCTTCTTACCTCATCTACTGGAGCAAAATCTCTACAATAGCTGCAGAATCTCCCTCTGCTCATTGGGGCTGAACCAGCGTTGTGAGTTCTTTCAAAACCAGTAATAATGGTCTTAGGAGCTAGAATAGAGCCAAACACACAAGCTGCTAGAAAAACGATACGAAGAACACTTCTAGGAATATCTACTAGATTATTTCCGACTATGCTCCAGTTTCTCCCAGCGATTAGACAAGCTACAAAACGAATTGGGAGGAGTAGAGTTAAAGCAGTAAGCTCTAAAAAAGTAAACACTAACATTCCACTTATAACAAGGGGAGCCAAAAGCCTTGCTGCGACAAAATTGGCGTTATTAATTACCGGGTAAATGCCCGCTGAAACCAAAAGATGTGATGCACAGCTGTCAGTCATGAAAAAAGAAACAAAAGGTGAGTGAATCGTGGCCATGGAAGCTCCATTTAATAATTTTTCGTTAAATTATGCACATATATTATAACTTAAAACACCGTTTTTTAAACAAGAAAACGGAATTTAAATATTAGTTTTTATCAACTAAATTTTTATATAGAAGAAGTTTTAAAGAAAAAGGATCGGCAGGTAAAAATTAAATTATAAATTTTATAAATCTCTGATTGAGATGCAATAGACACTGCAAGAAAACTAAAAGAGCTCCCCTATCAAGCAAGGAAAGCTCTCTTTTAAGATTTATACTTTTCTTAAGCGTTGATTTCAGCTCTCTTCTTTTTGATGAAAGAGACAACATCACCTACAGTCTTAAGAGAGGTAGCTTCTTCTTCATTGATCTCAAGATCAAGCTTCTCTTCAAAAGTCATGATAAGCTCTGTCTGATCTAAAGAATCAGCGTTAAGATCTTCTACAAAAGACTTCTCTGCCGTCACCTCTTCTGGGTCAACCCCTAGCTGTTCGACGACAATATCTACTACTTCTTGTTCTATGTTCATAGTGACAACCCTTATGTTGTGTTTAATTATACTGTGAGACCACCATCCACGGTAAGCACTTGACCGGTGATATAATCTGACTCTCTTGAAGCAAGAAAGACAGCGGCACTAGCAATCTCTTTAGGACATCCCAAACGGCCCATCGGGACGTTTGCAAGGATACTTTTTTTCTGTTCTTCCGATAATTGGTGCGTCATATCGGTCCCAATAAAGCCGGGAGCAATGCAATTAATCTGTATATTGCGGGAAGCAACTTCTTTAGCAAGTGATCTTGTAAAACCTATAACCCCTGCCTTGGAAGCGCCGTAGTTAGCTTGGCCCGGGTTTCCCATAAATCCAATCACCGAGGTGATATTGATGATTTTACCCGATCTTTTTTTCATCATGCTCCTTAAGAGGGCTTGCGATGTATTGTACACAGATTTCAAATTTGTATCGATAACTCTATCCCAATCCTCTTCTTCCATTCTCAATAAAAGTTTATCTCTTGTAATACCGGCGCAGTTGACTAGAATATCCACTTCACCCCAGAGCGATAAAACTTCTTCGATAAAAGATCTCACTTCTTCTGTGCTTGCTACATCAATTGTCCGAAATAAAAAGGCTTGGCCCTCTTGTTTCTTCTCTTCCAAACAGGTTAACACCTCTTGGCCACGCTCTTTGTTCGTCCCTAAAAAAGCAACGCTTGCCCCTTCTTCTGCAAAACGCTCTACAATAGAGCGGCCAATACCACGGGTACCGCCTGTGATAATTACTTTCTTATTTTCCAACCGTTTCATACACCTTATCCCAATCGCTTATTTTTTCTAGAGTTGCTATAGGAAGAGCACTCCCCATTTTACGATACATAGCCGTTAACTGTGTGGGCCCAATTTCTATAAAAAGGGAGGGCTCTTTGGCAATCATTGCCTCTACACATCTCATCCATCTGGTTGTAGAGGAGACTTGAGCAATCAAAAGCTCTTTCATCTCTTCTCTATCTTCCACAAAAGTTCCAACACAATTCATGACTATCTGAGCGCGCCCTTTATGAAAGATAGTTTCACGAATAAGAGGAGCAAGCTCTTTTTCTGCTTCTTTCATTAAGGGGCTATGAAAAGCTCCAGAAACTCGGAGGGGAATCACCTTTTTAGCTCCAAGGGCTAGAAGTTTCTCTTGGACTTTTTCAGCCTCTTGTTTGCTATAGGCCACCACAATTTGCCCAGGAGAATTGACGTTTGCAACTGTGATACCAGCTTCTTTAATGACCGCTTCTGAGAGTCCTAAAACAGCCGCCATCCCTCCTGGGTGGCGAAGAGAGGCCATTTCCATAAACTCGCCTCGTCTAGCAACTAATTCAAGAGCCTCTTTAAAACCAACAATTTGAGCTGCAGCCAAGGCGCTGTACTCCCCTAAACTTAAGCCTCCACAAAAAGAGATCTCAAGATCTGGCATCTCTTTCTCTAAGACTTTAAGAAGGGCCATACTCACAGTAAAAAGGGCAGGCTGGCTATTTTTTGTCTTATCAAGCTCATCGCTAGAACCTGTAAAAATCAGTTTGGAAAGAGATCTTTCTAAAATCTCGTCAGCTTCTTGGAAAACTTCTTTAGCGAGGGGATAGGCATCATAAAAATCTTTTCCCATGCCTATAATTTGAGCCCCTTGTCCGGGGAAAATCAGAGCGACTTTTTTCATCTTAAGCCTCTTCTCTATGCTTTAAAATGAGAGAGCCCCAGGTAAGTCCTG
>CAZBHP010000031.1:0-5681 GCA_964491795.1 uncultured bacterium
TTTTTCTTCTCGGGAGAAACATCGCCAACCGCTACCATAGCGCTGCAGTCACCGAAGTAACCGTTGAGGATAGGGGAGACGTCAATGTTCAAAATGTCACCGTTCTTCAAGGGGATGTTATCTGGAATACCGTGACAGATAACGTCATTAAGAGAAGTGCAAATAGCTTTTGGATACGGAGGATCGCCATAGCCAAGAGGAGCTGGCCGTGCACCGGCTTTTTCATGTAAAGCAAGGGCAAGCTCATTGAGCTCATTTGTGGTTACACCAACTGTTGCAGCTTTACAAAGCTTGCGTAAGATATCAGCCGCAAGCTGGCAAGCGGCTCTAATTCCGCTAATTTGCTCAGGTGTTTTGAGGAGGATATGATACTGCTTTTTATACTGTGCCTGGAGAATAGGGAAAGAATTTTCTGCGTTTTCAAGAGGCCAGTGGCACTTTTTCCACTTGGCACCACTTCCACACCAACATAGATCGTTACGAGTAATCATAGTATTAGTCTAATAAGCTACTTCTTTTAATACAAGACCACAGGCAGGTGCACACATCCCTCCAAGGGATCGGTTTTTGGTTTCTAGCATCTGGGGGATAATGTCAGGCTTTAGCTCGCCTTTCCCAATATAGACAAGAGTCCCTACAAGATTGCGCACCATCTTATAGAGAAAGCTTTTCCCTTTGATTCGAAATAAAATCTTCTCTCCCTCGTTTTCGATGTTAATAGAGAAGATTTCGGTCACTGGGTCTTTTTCTTCCTTGCGGCTATTAGCAAAGGCTGAGAAGTCATATTTCCCTAGAAGCATTTGACTTGCCTCTCGCATCGTTTCAAGACAAAGGGGGTGAGGGTAATGCCAGGCAAACGGCTCTTCTAGAGGATAAAGAACTTCTCGAGTCACTACTGTGTAATGATATTCTTTCCACTGAGGGTCTAAAGAGGGGTGGAAGGATTCTTTTTCTTTGGTAAGAGAGAGAATCCGAATGTCGGGAGGAAGAAAGTTGTGGAGGGCGGGGAGAAGTCGATGGTGGGGAAATGGTTTGGGAAGGACAAAAGAGACAATCTGACCTTCTGCATGGACTCCACGATCAGTGCGAGAAGCCGCAAGAAGGGGGACCTCTTTCTGAAAGAGCTTAAGGAGGGCTTTTTCTAGCATCGCCTCGATACTAGGCCCCTCCTTAGTCTTTTGCCATCCAAAGTAACGGGTCCCTTCATAGGCCACGATAAGCTTTAATTTTTCCATATCCGAAGAGTTTAACAAAAATCTGTTAAAGTGACCGCTGGAAAATGCGGATGCCGTTTAAAAACATGTTGATGGAGAGGAGGATGAGGAGAAGACCCATGAGGCGCTCGAGTGCTTTAACCCCTCTTTGACCGAGGCATTTTTGGAGGTAATTGGCGAGATAGAGGATAATGGTAGAGGCAATCCAGGCTAAAACAATCGCTATATAAAGGGGAATTTGAGATTCTAGCTGGAAAGAGTAGATCATGACCGCGGCTAGAACGGAGGGACCTGCGATCAAAGGGACAGCCAGAGGGAAAATGAGGGGTTCTCCATCGGCCTTAAAGGCATCGTAGAGGGAGCCGTTTTCGGGGAAGATCATCTTCACCCCCATAATAAAAAGGATGATACCACCCGCCAAGAAAATCGATTCGTGGGAGATCTCAAGGATTTTGAGAAAACGCTCTCCAAGAAAGGCAAATAAAAGAATCATAACTAGAGCAATAGAGAGCTCACGTAAGATGACAATCCGCCGTCTTTTAGCTTCGAGTTCTCGTAAAATCAAAATATAGACTGGGATGTTTCCAATCGAATCCATTAAAAGAAAAAGGGTAAAAGAGATGGAAACTATCTGATCAAACATCTCTTTTTATCTAGCAGAAGAGAATTTTTTGCAGCTATCGAAAAAGGCCAAGATTTTTTTTAGTTCAGGCTCAGGGGGTTCAAAAAGGAAGAGGAGATATTCCTGATTAGTTTGCATCCCTGCTTTTGTCCAGTTAGCAGATCCTGTAATGAAAGTGTTGTCTATGAGGGCACACTTATGGTGTAGAAGCCCTTTTCCTCGACTTGTGGCAACAAAAAGACCATGAGCTAAAAGATTTTCTTTGGTTTTTTTAGAAGCGCCCTTAGCTTGCTGACGGTCTAGAAATATACGCACCTCCACACCCCGGTTGTGAGCATTGATAAGCTCTTCTGTGATAAGGGGGTGGGTAAGAGTGTATTGAGCTAAATAGATCCTTGTTTTTGCATTTTGGATAGAGTTGAAAAGGAAAGAGATGGCCTCTTTTTTATATGTAGGGAGGGGATAATACGAAAAAGTTTTTTGTAAGAGGGTCTCTTCTTTTCTAACAGCTTCGGCAAGTAGTTTAGAGCGAAAGGCGAGGAGGCTATTTTTATGTAAGTAAAAGGCAGAAGAGGTGATGTTTGTAGAGCCAAGTAAAATAAGAGAGTCGTCTATTAAAACGATTTTTCTATGCATCAGACCGGCTTTTTTATGGGGGTAAAGAGAGACTCCTCTCGGGAGTATATTTTTCTCTTTAGCGTCGGTTGCAACTGCAACCTGGACACCATTTTCTTGACTTTGGGCCAAAAGGGATCCAATATCTGTATCGGTAATGGCGAAGCTAGAGAGGAAAATAGAACTCTTTGCTTGGCGAATAGCGCTTGCTAATAAGTATTTTAAATCAAAACGAAGTTCTGAAAAATAAAGAGTATAAGATCCTTCCTGTGAAGGGAAAGGGATATGAAGGGAAATATAGGCGTAAGAAAAAAGAAGAGCAGCCCAGGTTCCTAATAAAAGAAAGGAGCAAGCTCTTCTAGATATATTTTTTGGATACAGTCAGTTTAGTCACTTAAGCGTTTTAGCGTCGCGTCAATTCCTACTTTATCAATGATACGTAGGCCGTGGGCTGAAACTTTAAGGGTGACAAACTTTTTTTGGACAGAAGACCAAAGACGCTGCACAAAGAGATTAGGACGGTGCTGTCTTTTGCTGGAGCCGGTAATTTTAAGGCCGATCCCTTTCTGTTTCTTAGCGATACCACGGTAGCAATAAGTTTTGCCTTTTCCGAAGCGCTTTCCTGTAACTTGGCAAATGCGTGACATAAACAAACCTTTTTTTCCAAAAGGGTACCACATTAGCCCTAAAGGGACAATAAAATAACGTAAGTTGCTTATAAAATTCTTCTAGGAAACGGGTTAAGACCTCTAGCAGACAGGTTTTTTAGCGAGAAGTTCTTTTAAATCGGGGAGTAGGTTATTATGAAGTGATGCATGATCCCGATACCCATAATTCTATTTCACGCTCTGCTACCCATTTTTTGACCGGGACATTCATCAGCCGATTTACTGGAATGGTCCGAGACCTTTCCATGGCTTATTACTACGGGACATCTCCTGCTGTAGCGGCATTTTTAATCGCTTTTCGCCTCTCGAATTTATTAAGGCGCTTGATGGGGGAAGGGGCCCTTTTAAACGGATTTATCCCATTTTTTGAAGCTAAAAGGAAAGAAAACCCTAAAAAAGCGGCTGAATTTTTCCGCGATCTTTTCTGGACCCTTTCTATTCTTCTTATCCTTGTTCTAATAGCTTCAGAGATTCTCTTAGTCGGTATCCTTGTGTTCTGTGATATCAGTCAAGGTGCCAGAGAAATCATGCAGATGACTGCAGTGATGGTGCCCGGCATTTTCTTTATCTGCCAGTTCGGTCTTTCTATGGCTCTTTTGGAGTGTGAGAGAAACTTTTTCATCCCAGGTATTGCCCCTGTGGCTTTTAATATTGTCTGGATTATGGCTGTGTTTCTCTTTCGTAGATTTACTCCATATGCGGCTATGTTAGGGATTTCAACTTCGATTGTCCTTGCCTTCTTTGTGCAGTGGTGGGTGACAATGCCGAAAGTTAAAACCTATGTGCAACAGTTTCTTACATGGAAAGAGTGGATGACTCCGCACATCTTTGCACCCGAACTCAAAGCTATGTTCTCCTCGCTTCTCTTTGGTGTTGTGGGGGTTGCTGCTATGCAAATCAATAGCGCTGTCGATATCATTATTGCTAGGTTTGCTTCTTTAGAAGGGCCAGCCTATTTAAGCTACGCACATCGTTTACAGCAACTGCCTTTGGCACTTTTTGGTATTGCGATTGCTTCTGCTTTACTTCCACCTTTTACCCGAGCCGCCAAAGAAGAGAATATCGATCGTTTTAAATCACTCCTCTCTTTTGGTATGCTTCGGACATACAGCCTTCTAATGCCTGGGACAATTGCTATCTTTGTCTTAGGGGGCGCTTCAGTGAATCTCTTGTATGGGCGCGGTGTTTTTACGAATCTCTCAACGATTCACACAACTTTATGCTTGTGGGGATATGGAATAGGTCTTGTTCCAGCAGCATTTGTTCTTCTTTTGGCCCCGGCTTTTTATGCCCGCCGTGACTTTTGGACGCCAACCCTTGGTTCTATCATTAGCGTTATGGTGAATCTGGTGTTGAACATTTTGATGGTCTTTGTGTTCCATTTTGGAGAAATGAGTATCGCCCTGTGTACGAGTGTCACAGCTTTTGTGAATATGCAGTTTCTTTTGAGCAGATTACCTATTTCTGTGGTTAAAGATTTAGTCCCTTCGTTTAAAAAGATCACCCTAGCCTCTCTGATTGCTGGGTTTTTTGTCCTCACTGTGGGGTATTTCTACTATCATGACCCCTCTTTTGTCATCTGTTTCCAAAAAGATGCCATGCTCTTTCCTCGAGCCTTTGCAGATCAAGCTCGTCATTTTACGGTTCTAACTTCTCTTTTTGCCGCTGTTTTCCTGGGCGCCTCTTATTTCCTCAAAGTTGAGGAAGTGCTCCAGTTTGTCCGCTTCCGTAGAAAGTAAGTGCAAAAAATGAAAAGGCAGTGTAAATAAAATTATTTGTTTACTCGTTAAAGGCTGTCTTGGCAAACCTGATTGAAGAAGTTGATTTTCTCGTAATTGGTTCTGGTCCCGCGGGTCAAAAAGGGGCTGTGCAAGCAAGTAAGAGTGGGATGAAAACTGTGATGGTAGAAGGAGGAGAGCTAGGTGGTGCTTCTCTTTCAAGCGGAACTATCCCTTCTAAAACTTTACGTGAAGCAGTTCTTGATCTTACCCGCTTTCGTACCAAAAGCTTCTATGGAAAAGAGAGTAATCTTCCACCAGAGAGCGCCATTTCTATCTCCGATTTGATGTATCGGCTTAATTGGGTAAAAAAGCATCTTCAAGAAACTACGGTTCGTCATCTAAAAAAGAATCAAATCGAAGTGGTGAAAGGGTGGGCACGGTTTATCGATCCTCACACTGTAGATGTGTTTCAAGGGGAGAAACAGATTCGCACCCTTCGAGCCAAAAAAATTCTCTTAAGCCCAGGATCAAATCCAAGAAAACTTCCAGGAGTGGTTTTCGATGGGAAAAAGATTTTCGATTCCACACAGCTTTTAGAGATAGATGTAATCCCCAAATCACTATTGGTGATCGGCGGAGGTGTTATTGGAAGTGAATATGCAAGCATTTTTGCAGCGCTTGGAACCAAAGTGATCATGATTGATCGTAAACCGCGCATCCTTTCCTTTTTAGATCGAGAGATAGGATCGCATCTTCTGATTGCTCTTGAAGAGAGTAACTTCTCTTTTCATCCCAATAAGGATTACCAATCGATAAGTGTGGTGGGCAGTGATGTTGTTGT
>CAZBHP010000031.1:5691-10132 GCA_964491795.1 uncultured bacterium
GAGTGCAAAGATGGAAGTAAGTTTACAGCAGAGACTGCTTTAATAGCATCTGGTCGTGTGGCTAATGTAGAAGGACTTTCCTTAGATCGTGCGGGCATTACTTTGAATGCAAGAGATTATATTGAAGTAGATGAACATTATAGAACCTCTGTGCCTCACATATACGCGGTAGGAGATGTGATTGGTAGAGCCTCTCTTTCTTCCACAGCCTATGTAGAAGGAAGACTTGCAGCATTACATGCAACCGGTGATCGGATCAGTTCTATAGCGACCCTTTTTCCCTACGGGATTTATACAATTCCAGAGATTTCCTCTATCGGAAAAAATGAAGAAGAGTTGCAAGCGGAAGGGGTTGATTATGAAGTCGGTAGAGCCTATTTTTACGAGGTTTCTCGAAGTGTAATTACGGGGAGTGAAAGCGGTCTATGCAAGATACTCTTCGATCGAAAAAAAAGAGATATTTTGGGAGCCCATATTATCGGGCGTGGAGCTACTGAAGTGATCCATATTGCACAAGTTGCCATTTCATTTAATGCGAAAATGGATTACTTTGTAGAGCAAGTTTTCAATTTTCCGACCTTTGCCGAGATGTATCGAATTGCGGCATTAAACGGACTAAACAAACTAAAGAAAGCAGGATATACGCATGGCCATATATAACATCTTTGACTATTATGAGAGAGAAAGCGCGCCAAAGGAGACTAGTGGTCCCCGTTTTGAAGAACTCGCCTCAAAAAGATTCCAAGAGAATTTTATCGCCGCGCCTGCCCTTTCTAAAGACAGGTTTTTTTCGGCTTTAGCTGCCCGTTTTTTCTTCTTTCTCCTCTTTGTAGCAGATGTCGTTTGGGGATGTTATTCGATAGTTCTTTTTGCATCTAAAGCATGTCTGGTTTGTGCAACACTTGGTAAGGTTGAGTTTTTTCGAAAAACCTGCGCACGCTCTTACCTTAACACCAAACGTTCTATTGTATGTGGCATAGCTCTTTTTATTGCCCTTTTTAGTCCAGCCTTAGGAATTATGTTTTCCTGTATGTATTTTCTGATGTATGATAAAAATGGTGTTAATGAAGTCGTCCCAACCTCTCTCAAAGAACAGTTCCAAGACATGTTCCCCCAAGGCTGCCAAATGTGAGCTTATCCTGGGTTCAGGCTCGCCAAGACGTAAAAAAATCTTAGAGTTTTTCTCAATCCCTTTCACTCAGATAGAATCTTTCTATGATGAAGAGATAGAACCTTTCCAAGGGAATCCCGAGCCTTATGTTTCTACTTTAGCAGAAGGCAAAGCCTCTGCCCTCAAAGATAAATTTCCTGAATCTCTCATCCTTACAGCCGATACAATCGTTTTCCGAGAGGGGAAAATCTATGGGAAAGCCAAAAGTGAAGAGGAGGCTTATCATGCTCTTTTAGCTTTGACCGGAAAGTGGCACTCTGTCTATACAGCAGTAACTGTTCGCTATAAAGACAAAGTGCTATCTAAAGTCGAAGAGACAAAAGTCCTCATGAATCCTCTTACACAAGAGGAGATCCGCCGCTATCTTGCTCATACTCACTGGCAAGACAAAGCAGGTAGCTATGCCATTCAAGACAAAGGTGGCATCATCGTCTCAAAAATCGATGGCTGCTACTACAACGTGATGGGACTTCCCATCAACACCGTAGTACAGCTTCTCAAGCATTTTGATCTTGCTTTATGGGACTATCTCTAGCCTTAAGCAGGAGGGGATGGGTAGAAATTCCACAGTTCCTCCTGGACCGTATCGTAAGGGGGCCAAGCGGATTGGATGCAGTCCATTAGCATTACGGGGGGCGAAGAAATCTATATCGCATGGTTGCGGTGTAAAACGATCTCTCGTCAGAGAGATGCGGCGGATTATTTGCGCGCCTGTTTCATCTCGTGTGATATATTTAAACGCAATCGTATCAGTCGGAGAGCTAACATGTCTAGAGTTCATCTCATCGAATGCACCAGGTGTTCGGCTTACTACTGGGTATTGTCCTACAAACCCTAGTGCATCGCCCTCTTGTATGTTTATAGATCCCAAGACATGTGAGTCTCGATAAACACGTAGATAAGGGGAAGGAGAAGGAGGGCGGGGGAGGGGATTTGGATTCCTTCCAGCATCACTATCATCATCCCTATCGGATAAATCTTGTATGCCGGGAGAAATAATTGGAGATTGCGCTGGCGCTCCAACCGCTCTTGCAGAAGCCTCCGAGCTAGCTGGAGAATGTCTACCGCTACCACCAACCGGAGCTTGATGAACAACTTGAGCCGGTGGAAGGTTAGGGTGATCACCAGGAACAAGTGGAGTAGGAGGTTGAGGGGGGCCAGGGATATGGTGAATAGGAGTAACTGGAGGAGTAGGAGCAACTGGAGGAGGTTGAGGGGGTCTAGGGCCGCTACCGTGAAAATGAATAAGGCGTGAAGCTGCATTTCTAACATTTTCCATAACGTCAGTTAAAACATGGCTGCAATATCTTTCGTAGAATCTTTGAATAGAATCGTTATGACAAATAGAAACCAAAAGGAGAGCTACTAGTCCGATCAATCCTCTGGCTAGCCCCTCTATAGCGGCTGCTGGGATGGCAAGGAGGTAGCCTGGCTCTGTGGCGATCCAGGTAAGCGCTTGGATGCCCCGGTTTCTATCAACTACTTGAGCTCGTGCTTCATTTATAGTTTCAATAAAAGAATTTACAAAACTATGATTACTAACTGCTGTCATAAATGTCTCATGGTTATTTTTTATATAAATTATAACTAATTTCACATAATTAATCAAAAAAACAATTAAACGTAAAATCAAAAAAATATTATATATTATATGTTTGTTTAACATAGCAGATTGAACGACTGCCAAGCTGCAATCCCATCCCTTCAGGGGTTCGTGTAAAGCGGCCAATTATGCTAAGGGAGAATAAGTAGCCAACCGGGTTTAAAAAGAGCCGAGCAAAATTGTATTTTAGAAGATCTTGTAGGTTTAAGAAACCTGGGGGAAATCTACATATTGTATAGTATAGTCTTCATTGAACCTTATGGGCTTCCACACAGTTTCACCCGTGGAAGGATTAACAACTAGTGGTCTTTCTCTATAAGAATCGGTCATTCGTGGATCCCTTATACCCCATGGGTGTTGAACTCGACTTCTTAGAAAAACATAAGTGCCATCTTCATGAATTTCAATTACTGGATACATTCTAGGAGGGAATTCACCAAAAGCTGGCATAGTTATAGATCCGATAAAGTCATCAACTGTGTAAAGACGGCGTGGGGTAGTAAACGGTCTATAATCATCTGCGTTCACAAGAGGTATACGACGTAGTTGCCCATTGATTAGGATGTTAACAACGTGGCTGCCATCGCCTTGAGTTATATGTTGAACTACTGGGTAATTTCCCTCCAATCCAATGCCATAAGCTTGGCTTATACGTACTAAACCGATAATAATATTGGGAGCTTGAGGAGCTTCTAGTGGGGGAGCTTCTAGTGGAGGCGCTGCTCCAACTATCGGGGAATCTGCTCTACCTTCTGCCGGATCATCACTATGAGCAACTGGAAGAAGTTGAGGGGGTCTAGGGTGGTTACCTTGAAAACGAATGAGGCGCAAAGCTGGATTTCTAACATTTTCCATAAGGTCAGTTAAGGTATGACTGCAATGTCTTTCGTAGAATCTTTGAATAGGAGCGCTAGGAGAAATAATAAGAAAGAGACGAGCCACTAATCCAATCGATCCTCTGGCTAGCCCCTCTATAGCGGCTGCTGGGATGGCAAGGAGGTAACCTGGTTCTGTAGCAATCCAGGTAATAACCCTAACGGCTGGCCCCTTGTCAGCCGCTTGATCTCTTAGGGTATTCATTTTTTCAATAAAAATGTTTACAAAAGTAGGATTGTGAATTGCTTCCATAAAAGATCCTGTTATTATTTTTGAGTAGATTATATATCAATTATAATAAAAAAACAATTTTGTTTTTAATAAAAGTTGTTTAACGTAAATAAATTAATTTATTCATTTTTAGGAAATTCATAAATTATAGATAGGGCTCAAATTGATGCTAAGAGCAGCGGAAAAAGGGGATGCGGCCCTTACAGGTCTCTTCTACGATATGGCTAACCCCTTCAGTTAAACCTTTCACTAGGCTTAGGAGGATCTGCTGGGTGGCAACAGCTGCTACGCAGAAATATTGTAGAATAGTTGTGAAGTAGGCTTTAACATCTGTGGAGTCTCGATCGAACCAGGCTGCGATGGCAGCAATGGAGAGAGAACTTAGAGCGGTTGCAGTAAAACCAAATACGATAGCAGCAACTATAGAAACAGAACTCGCTACAGCTGCAGCGTAGATACAACCAACTGTTCCGACTCCTAGTAGAGTGATTGTTGCAGCAGCTACACAGTCTTTTACATTCATAGAGGATCCTGAGAGTTTGGTAATAAGATACTGTAAA
>CAZBHP010000031.1:10142-11153 GCA_964491795.1 uncultured bacterium
ATCTCTTATTCTTGGCGGGGATCTAAAGAAGCTGCTTGAGGAGTCGTTGTGGGGAGAACTTGGTACGGCTCTTTGGTCTCTTTAGGCTCGATGGGTAGCTTATGTTGTTTCCAGAGGGCAAATAGGCCCAGGATTAGAGAGACTACACCTGTGTAGAGAAAGAGGCCGAAAGGGTGAGTCTTTACCATGACGCTTGGAACCATGAGCGGGCTTGCGATACAACCGAGGTCATAAATGATCAGAGCGGCGCAGGTAATGGAAGTGATGCCTCGTGGAGAGAAAAAGTCACAACAGTAAGTGATGCTAATGGGATAGAGTGTAAAGGAGAAGCCACCCCAGAGGAAGAGAACTGCTAGAAGAAGGGCGAAAGGCATGGTTGGATAGAAAAATAGGAAGAGGCTGAGGCCAAATAAGACAGAGGCAACAATGATAATCACTTTTCTTCGTTCAATCACATCAGAAAAAAGGCCAATCGGCCATTGGAGGACCATACCGCCAAAGACTGTGGAGGAGAGGATGAGGGAGATTTCGAAGATCGAAAAGCCGCTATCTTTAGCAAACACAGGTCCAAAAGCGTAAAAAGCTCCTAAGACAAGGCCTGACACAAGGTTTCCTAAGAAACCAAGAGGGACTTTACGTAAGAGATAGAAGATATTGACATACTCAGAAGAAGCAGACGGTGGTGCCGTAGCCCGCATAAGAGAGACAGGGATAATAGAGAGGCAGGAAAAGAGGACTGTAATGTTGAAAGCGGTTAAAGATTCAAGAGAGACGATATTGAGAAGGAATTGACCTAAGCACTGAGCTGTATAGAGGGCTATCATGTAGATAGAGAGAATCGATCCTCTTGTGGTCGGGGTAGAGAGGAGGAGAAGCCAGCTTTCAATGACAATAAAGAGTCCGGCAGAGCCCATTCCTGTAAAAAAACGGAAAAGAAGCCAGATAAAAGGGGAGTCTATAAAACTTTGGAAGATAATCGATGAGGCGATAAAGGCTGCAAAAAGAGAGAAG
>CAZBHP010000031.1:11163-11914 GCA_964491795.1 uncultured bacterium
CAGCATAGTAAGCGGAAGTAAGAGATCCTGTGATAAAGTTATTCCACCCCTCTGAACTAATACGTAAAGAGACATAGGAGCTAAAAAAACTTAAACCCAACATAATAATAAAGAGGGCAAGAATCGGAGCAGATATATTCTTAAGGATAGCGCGCATCTTAACTATAATAGCGATGCGCGCCATTTGTAGAAATGAGAAAGGGCGTTTGTGTAATTTGCCTCTCGATTTATAGGAGATAAACTCCCTTGTTTTAAGAGACGGACAATATTGTTAAGAGCCACAGAGGCGATAATAAAATCTAACGATTCGAGTTCTTCTCTCTTCAAAGGACGAATTTGTTCGTAGGCTGCAAGAAGAGGCAAGCGCAATTCTTCTCGTTTTTGCAATACCTGGGCAAGGTCTATCAGAAAAGGGTCCGAAGAAGGGTTAATAAAATTCAATACAGCGGAAATTTTATTATTTATAAAACGGATGTTTTGAGGCCATATATCGCCATGAATAATCCCTGTTGGAAGAGATGTCGGCCAGTTTCCCTCAATACGATCGATCTCTTTTTCAAGAATATCGAATTCTTTGGGGATTGTCCCTTTGATTGCATGAAAATCTTTTTTAAGCTTTTGAGGGAAAGAAAGCGATGAGATAGCATATGGAGATCTTGCGCTGAGCTGATGAAAGGTGGCAAGAAAAAAGCCTATCTCTTTTATCTCTTCTTCTGACCAAGAGACTTTAGTCTTTCCGCAAGAGTAGTTA
>CAZBHP010000032.1:0-11870 GCA_964491795.1 uncultured bacterium
CATATTTCAGCTGCGTGAAAGCGTCTAATGTGAAGTTATTTCTGAGAATTGGTATTATACCTTTCTTGTAACAAGAAAATTCTCATATAATGCTTTAGCTTTCTTACAAATGGGATTTCTATGTCTTTGGTAATTCGGTTTTTTTGCTTTTGTCTTTTCTTTAGTTTGTCTCTTAGATCTTCTGAGACTATCCCTCTTGATGACAGAGTGTATGTAGGACAACTGGATAATGGGCTTGTTTACTATTTGCAAAAAAACGAGTTTCCTAAAGAAAGAGCCTCTATTCGGCTCGTAGTAAAGGCCGGATCGTTACATGAGGAAGAGGAAGAAAGAGGGCTTGCCCACTTTCTAGAGCACATGAATTTTCGTGGCTCTAAGAATGTCAAAGATTGGGAAATGATTCGCTATTTAGAGAGTGTAGGGGCTAAATTTGGTGCCGACACGAATGCAACAACCTCTTTTAGTAGAACTATATATGAATTAAATTTACCTAAAGCAACTCCTGAAGTTTTAGAGCGCGGTCTTTTTATTCTAGCAGATATGGCTGGCAGAGCGACTTTAGATCCTGCGCTTGTAGAAAAAGAGAAACGGGTCATCCTGGAGGAATACAACCTTTCTAAGAATGTGCAGAGTAGGCTAATCACAAAGTTTTTTGAAACTTTCTGCAAAGGATCTCTTTATACTGAAAGGATGCCAATTGGTTTAAAAGAAGTAATTCTCCATGCAAATGCGGCCAACATACGTGCCTTTTATGAAAAATGGTATCGCCCTGATCGGATGGCAGTAGTAGTTGTTGGAGATTGTGATACCACTTTAGTAGAAGGCTTAATTAAAGAGTATTTTGGATATCTTGCAGCACCAAAAGAAATGCTTACCGAGCCTTGCCGTGAGATAGAGTTTTCTCAAGACAGAATCATAGCAAGCTTTATTGACAAAGAAGTCTCTGAAAACACAATTGAACTTTATTTTTTTCAAGAAAATAGAAGCTCTCCCACTGTGTCAAGAAGGGGGGTGCGATCAGGGGTTATTTCTATTTTATTTAGGGAGTGGTTTGAACATCGCTTACAAAGCTTAATTCGCAAAAATGTGCCCCCTTTTCTCTCTTTCAATATGGGAAGCTCTGATTTTGAAGATTACGAAATCTTTTCTCTTGGGGTTAACTATTTTGAAGAAAGGCCACTCGATGCCCTGAAAGCTCTCTATACTGAGATTGTAAGAGCACAAAAATTTGGGCCGACTGCCCAGGAATTTTCTTTTCTTGTGCGCAACTTAAGACAGGGGATTGCTGCTACGCTTCTCAATGGAGATCGGACAGAGCATGGAGAATTCGCAGAAAAATATATATCCCACTTCCTTACACAAGAGGCTTATTCAGATGAGATTGCCTTTTTAGAGTGTATGCAAGAGCTTTTAGAAGAGGTGACGGCAGAAGATCTTCGTTTGCGTGCAGAAAGAGATCTTTTTTTTGACGATTTTCATATTTTTTTTACGGCTGCAAAGGAAGGGGTCCTTTCTGTTAAAGATATCCAAGATTGGTTAGAGAATTTAGAAGAAATAACAGTTGAAGAAGAGATAGCTCAGAGAGAGGATTTAGCAGATTTTGTGGTCTCTTTTGAAGAAAGTGTGCTTCCTTATTCTGAAAGCGTCCATAAAGAATACACTCTTTTATCTTTGCAAAACGGGATGCAAATAGTTTTGCATCCAGCTCATTTAGAAAAGGATCAAATCCTTTTTGCAGCATTTGCACATGGGGGAAAAACTCTATTTCAAGAAGAGGCTTACCCTGCAATCGGAGTTTCTTGCGAATATATGATTCGCTCAGGGCTTGGAAATCTTTCAGGTCAAAAACTACAGGAATATCTGCAAGAAAAAAACATTCGCTATAGTTGTCATATTCTCCCTAATATGAGGAGTATACAGTTAATAGGAAGTAGAAAACATTTTGAAGATTACTGTCGTCTTTTTCTTGCCACATTCCAAGAGAGGAGAAGTAGCCCTGAAGTTTTAGAAAATCTTAGTATTTGCAGAAAGGAAATCTTAAAACAGCAACGTAACGACCCTTTTTTCCTGTTTTTAGAGCGAGCGCAAGAAATTCTTTTCTCTTCTGATCCTTTTTACAAAATTGATTGCGATGAAAAAGCGACTTTTGAGCAGGTGGAAGAGATTTTAAGTAAAGTTTTTAGAAGACCTGAGGAGTATACTTTGGTCATTATAGGCGATTTTTCATCTGATGAGGTCAAGCCAATTCTTCTTTCCTACCTCAATTATAAAGGGGAAAAAAGTGATCTTATTGAAACTTTTCTCCCCTCTTACTCTTTCCCTCAAGAAGATGTTTGTGAAAAAATTTGTGTAGGATCTGAGTCTTCTTGTTTCAATTATGTTGTGTATGGGTTAACTAATTTTGCTCCAATACTTAGAGAGTCCATGTATCCTTTAAAAGCTCTTTCTCTTCTTTTACAAAATCGGCTCTTAACAAAAATGCGGCAAGAGATGGGGGAGATTTACACATGCGCCTGTATTGCAGATTTTCCTCTCTACCCGAATTGTCGAGATCTCTTCTTTGTGATCTTTTTCAGCTGTGAAACTGGAAAAGAGACCCTTTTAAAAGAAGTTCTTCAAGAAGAAATCAAAGCTCTTTTGGAAAAAGAGATTAGCGATACCGAGATACAAACCCTCAAAGCTCTTGTAAAAGCAGATAGTAAAAGCTTATACCAATACAACAGTGGATGGCTTAAAGCTCACCAAGAACAGTTCTTCTGGGATCTTCCTCTTTTTACTGAAGAAGAGCGTGATATGGAAATAGAAAATAGGGTTACTAAGGATAATCTTATCGAGATGGCAAAGCTTATTTTTGAAAATCGCCCTAAAGTTGAAATTACTCGCCATCCAGCGGATTAGAGAAACCTGGGCTCATTAAGTATACTTCATTAACAAATCAACCGATTTGTAGAGGTATTTAAGTAAAAGCTCGCTCATCGTTTCAGCATGGGGTAGATTTAGAATTCTTTTCATGTTGTAGTAATAATTGTCGAGCTGCGTGAGAGCGCATTCATCGAGAGGTTTTGTTACCATAACAGGTGTTTGCAAATACGACATGTCCGCCGGATCAGGTCCACAAGCACAAGGTTTTGGAAATTGCACAAAGATCGGTTGTGGCATCATCATAGGTGGCGGCACAGGATAAGGAAACATCATAGGAGGTGGCATTCTCATCATGGGAGGGAACATAGATTGAGGAGCTGCTGGATTGGACGGTGCTCCTGCTGCGTAGCTATCGCCTATATTTAAAGAGATGTTTCCATTGGGAGTCGGATTAAACATAAATGGAGGCCGTGAAGCTGGCGGTGTTGGAGATTGACCACCTAAAGCGCTACCTAATAAGCCTCCTGAAGAGCCATTCATTAATGTATTAATTAAATCGTTCATACTCATCCTTTTTATGAGAATGGATGGGGGAGGTCCCGATTTTTAAGCGCATGGGCCTACTCCACCTGATCCTGTTGATTCGATGATGCATTTTATACTGCGTATGCAGTTTTCTAATAAAGCTGAGCCGTTACTATTAATTCCACTGCCTGCATTTGAGGAGAGGAGCATTCCAATTCTATAGTTGTAGAGTTGTAACAAATAAAGCTCATTTGGAGAAAGTTTTCCCCCTCGAGTGCAAGGCTTAGCTACGGAAGAGCAGCGGGGTATAAACATGGGTTGTGGAGGACGAGGCGGTGTCATGAAAAGAGGGCGGGCTTGTTTCAAGGGGGCTGCAAAAGGGGGGCGTACGGGTGGCATTTGCATAGACATAGGAGAGTAGAAGTTGGGCATAGGGGGATAAAAATAGGGGGGAAAAGGAGAGGGAGCAAAAGGTTCATTTTCTTGAGAGCCAAAATCTGTCCGTATGTTAATGGCTCCTGTAGACTGTTCTACACGTCCTAAGAGAGGCATGCCAAAACCAGCTGCACCAAATGATGGTGGCGGAGGAGGCGGTGGCGGAGAGCCGCCTAACCCAAATATTGAGCCTATTGCATTAAAAAAACTAGCCATAACATCCGTATTGTTTATTCCTTATCTATTAATAATAATATCCGTAACCGTTCATGCCTCCGTACATCTGGCTATAAGGATCCACAGGAACATAGCCATTCATTGATCCATACATTTGGCTGTAAGGATCGATTGGCATAGGAGCCATGGGATTCATTCCCATTCCACCCATCATTTGCATAGGCATTGGAGAATAAAAGTAGGGCTGAGGCATGTAGGGGTAGAAGTAAGGATTATTTCTTTGTGAGCTACAATTTGCCTGGAAGCTAATCGGCCCTGTTGTTTGTTGTATGGGTCCCATCATTGGACCACCTAAACCAGCTGCGGGAGGCGGTGGAGCAGAAGGAGAGGATCCACCTAAACCAAGCAAACCGTTTATTAATCCTAAAACCATAATAAAACCTATATTTTTTTTAATTTCTTAATTTACAGTTTAACAAAAAAGATATTATGGCCATTAAGAAGGTTTAAGCGCAGAGGACACAGAGGAAAAGTTAGATTTTTATATTCCTTTGTGTCCTCTCTAGTTAATTTCTTTGTGTAGAGTTAGCTTTTTTGGCGAGAGGCAGTATAGCTATTGCTGTTAGGTTGAGTAAGTTGCACAGCAGAGACCTCATTTGATTCATTGAAGAGGAATTGGACGAGGTAGCCATCATTATCCATCACTCTAAAAACACCAAATTTTTCAGGAATGAGGGTGTATTCAGGTTGCCCAAAAGCTTTGACTGTAAGAGCCCCATTTTTACGTTCTACAAGAAAGCTAAAGCCGTAGTAGCTATAAGAACCTGTGAACAATTCGAGGTGAGGAGCATCGTTTAGAGTTGGATCTATTTGTTTGCGAAAGATAATGCTCTCACTTGCAGGCTCTAGAGGGACTTCAAAAGAATGGATATCCCCATAACAGTTTTCTTGGAAAGAAAACTTAAGTCCTATCAGAAAAGAGTAGGGGCAATCATCTGTTACTTCAAACGTATTTGAGTGGTAGTGATTGAGTTTCATAGGGATTTCATTGAGAGTAGCTCTTAAAAGTTTATCTTTTTCTTGGATCTCAATTTTACCAAATGCGCGATGATAATAGGTTCCTTGATACTCTGAAAGAGGGTGGGGAGGAGAGTCTTTTTGTTCTTTAGTATCAGTTGGGGTTATTGACGGCTGCAATTGGTCGTTGGCATAATTTTCAAAGACTTCCATACATTTTTTCATCCAATCTCCATCCGGAAGTTCTAAGAGTTTATCGGCAAGAATAGTTGCTATAAGGTAAGGAAATGGGGTGGTGTGCTTATTTGTCAGAACCACAATACCCATATTACTTCTTGGGAAAAGGACTAAACTTGAAGAGAAGCCCTCCACATTGCCTCCATGGAATGCCATAAAATGGCCTCTGTAAGATACTAAGAACCAGCCAAGACCATAAGCTTCTATAGGAACATATTCTGCGAGGTTATAGCCCACTGTTCGGATCACATCTGATGAAACTTGAGGTGTGAATATTTCGTGCCAGGTCCGCTCTTCTAAAATGCTGTCGTGTCTTAAGATAGCCTTTGTCCAAGTTAACATATCGACTAAATTTGAATTTAGCCCGCCACCCGGAGCAATTGTTTCTAAATTGACTAGAAAAGTAGGTGAGGTTTGGTTTTTCCAAAAGCGGTAACCAGTAGCACGATCTTTATTTTCTTTAAAGGTTTCTAGAGAAAGGGTAGTCGCAGTTAGTCCAAGGGGCTGTAAGATGTTTTCCTTAAGTAGATCTTCGTAGCTTTTTTGAGCAGCCATTTCCGCTGCGTATGCTGCTACTGCATAGCCGATATTCTGGTAATGAAATTTACTTCTAAAAGAAAATGAAGGTTCTAGATAGCGCAGTTTGCGTATCAGATCAGCTCTAGAAAGAGTTAGGTTGTACCAAAGGGCATCGTTTTTGGGATATCCAGAAGTGTGAGTTAGATAGTCACGAATCGTGATTTCGTACGTTGTCTGAGCATCTTGTAATTTAAAAAAGGGGACATATTCTGCGATAAGATCATCAAAATGGAGTGTTCCTTTATCTACCAATGCGCCTAAAAGAGCAGTGGTAAAGCCTTTTGTAATGGAGCCGATAGGGAAAAGGGTTTGAGGTGTTACTGGAAGAGATTTCTCTTTGTCTCTTTGTCCATAGGTTTTTGAAAAGACAACCTCGCCTTCTACAACAACCCCAACGACGGCACCTGGGACTTCTAACATTTGTAGGTATTTTTCAATCAATTCATCAGAATTGGCAAGAGCTATTTGCGCCTTGGAAATTTTTTCTGCTCGTAAGGAATTGTCTGCGTAACACGAAATAATTCCTGCTATAGTTAAAATTATTGTTTGGTGTTTCATTTGTTAATCATCTCCTTAAAAAAACTAAAGGAAATAGTTTAGCAAAATCTTCTTTTAAGGTGATAGGAAATATTTTCTAACTATCAAGAAAAAAATTATAATTTTGAGTGGGATGTTAATCAATCGATTTTTAATCCTTAATAAATTAATCTATTCCGCAATAAATAAAGGATGTTATTACTATGGACATATCAAGCCCCTCAAGAGTTACTCCGCCTGTAGACCGAGCGCTCTTTTTTTCGCCTCAAGAGGGAGAAAAAACCCCTACCGCTTCCGCAGAGGTTTCTGCCACACCTCTTCCTCCCACACATGTGCGTGTAAGAGTAGTTTCAAGAAGGCTAGTTTTTTCAGGGATGACAGGTGCAAATCCCGATTCTCTGCCGAGTGTAGCAAGTTCTACACCAGTTCGCTCTCCCGTGGCTTGTAGCGTTTCCTTAGTCTCTTCTCCTCCCGATTTAGGTGGAAGCACATCGACCTCTACCCCAATAAAAGCACCTCCTCCTCCGTGCACCCATTCTACCCCCTCTCCTTTACGTAGGCCGTTTCTAGTAGGTCGGCCCTTAGCGACCCCTCAAAAAAGGGCAATTAGCGCGTTAGGCGCTGTCCCAACGCCCGATAGAACCCGTTTTGCAGCTATGGTTCTTCGTGGGATAGGAGCCGACTGTGGTGTAGATGTTACAAACCGTGATCATGTTGATTCAACAACACCTGTAGCTCGAGATTTGTTTCAACATCTTCGCTCTTCTCCCTGGGCTTCTGGAGTCGCGGATCAGATGCGTTGCGTAATTGACAAAGCGTCAGCGGCTAGAAGACATCCATCTGCTGTAGAAGTCTGTGATATCCGTTTAGTAGATTTGGATCACATAGAAGGTGGCTTAGGAGCTAGTCCAGGTTTAGTAAAAAGTGGTTTTCATTGCTGCCCATCAGATCACCCTATGTATGACCGTCTGGAAAAGAAACTGCGAAATGCTTTAACGCAAGTTTGGCAAGCTCAAGTTCCTAGTACAAAAGGATTTAAATTATCCACGCTTTATCCTCAGTTTTGTTTAGATACAGCTCGCTTAGATAGAGCTATTAAAGACAGACGTTTGATAGCTAAAGATACGGTTAGAGCTTCTAGGTTATGCTCTATTACTTATGAAGGGCATGAAATGGTAGTGACTATATTCCTTAACCAACGGTTGCCATTAGAGTGGCAAGTGATTTCTGCCTTTCCTGTGTTTAGCTATACAGATTTGACCCTAGATGGAACATCAGTTGAGGTAGAAGTAGAAGACATGATCTCATCTCTTGTTATTTCTTTTACGCGTACCAAGGAAGATATTGTATCTCAGCTAAGATCACTGAGTCGGGATGTATTTAGACGTTTGGTGGCTTTTGAAACCGATTCTTCTTACATTGTAGATATTGCTCATCTTTTGGGTGGGTGCCCTATCAAAAAAGGGATCTTAGTATCTATTCCTAAAACAATACTCAGCTAGTAACCTCTAAAAACAAGGAAAATTTATGGATTCACCTAGTCCGTTAGCTAGATCACCATCTGTTACATTTGTAGACCAATCTCCTCATTATGGCGCGCTGCGAAGATTTGAACGTGTAGATCCCCACTGTGATCTTAGCCTAACAGATCAACAGTCAGTGGATGAAATTCGTGCAATTTTTAAAACTGGAACACCTGAAGCTTTACCCGTTGCAGTGAGGAGTAGAAATAGAATAGTGGAGAAGCTTGGTGCCACAGCAGCTGAGCGAGCTCGGGCTCTTGTTGTTGCACCCGATTGGGTTTCTGAAGTTATTAATGCAAGCTTCGATCTAACAAGAGAAAGCCCTCATAGTAGAACGCCCGTTATGGATGTGGTGAATTTAAGGGGTATGTCAACTCCTAGCGTTTGCCGACCAGGGACCCCTCTTTATGAAAAGCTTACAGATAAGCGGGTGAACCCTCGCACGGGAGTTTTGTGTGCTCAATATGAATGCACTAAAGAAGGAAGGGGATCTTCTGAAAGAGGCTCTCCTAGCGATTATGGAGTAGTTTTCGAAAGGTCTCCTAAGATGAAAACAGCCCATTTCTTCCCTCCGACCTGGACAGACGCAGAGGTAAAAGAAGCTATTAAGAGTGGAAAGACTATTGCAGCAGAAGATGAGAGCAGTTTTCGTGCTATCACTTTCAAAGGGACGACAATACACGTCGTTCAACACATGGATGATAGATACGATTTTCCTTGTATAAGAAGTGTCATCCCTGTCTACGCCTTTTTTGATACCCGAACTTTAGACACTGATGAGATACGGGTAGAAGTAAGAGGCGAGGGTGGAAAAGTTACCTCTATTTCTAAATCTCTAGAAGATATTATAGACGAAATTGAACAACTAGATCGTGAAGAGAGAGAGCGGTATTTAAAGTTCAGAAGTCGAAAGTGGTTTATTTTTGATGTGAACTTGTGGTTTGATGGGCTAAAAGTTTATGTCTTAATTGTGGAGAAGAAGTAGCCCCGCAGCATCATCAATAATCCATAGGGCGGGATGCAAGACACTTCCTACTTGTGTAGCCGGAAGGCTACTAGAGGGATTTGTGAAAATGTTTTCTAGAGCATCCTGCTTCCCTTTTCCTAGAACATAGATAACTATTTCCTGGGCTTTATTGATAAGTGGGAATGTGAAAGTCATCCGGGTAGTCTGTTTGCTTGGGACGCTATTTGCAACCACTAGTCGGTCTTTTTCTCTTAACGCCTTAGTTTCTGGGAAAAGAGAGGCTGTATGGCCATCTTCTCCCATCCCTAGCATGATCAAATCAAAAGAGGCATTAGGGACAATTTCTTTGATTTTCTTTTCATAGAGAAGGGCGTTTTCCTCAATGTCTTTCTCAGCATGCATACGAAAAATCTGTGCTTTAGGAATAGGGAGTTTTCCAAGACCGCTATCAAGGGCCATCTTATAATTGCTCTCTGGATCGGTTGGTAAAACGCTCCTCTCGTCACTCCAGAAAAGATAAACAGAGCTCCAATCGAGCATAGACGGGGTAAAGTGGGAGAAGATCTTTTTTGGGGTAGAGCCACCTGACAGGGCTACGAAAAACGATCCTTTGGAGGCAATCGCCTTTTGAGCGGTTTTGATCCAATGGTCTACTGCAAACTGGATTGTCTTCTCTTCATCTCCTGGGAGGGCAATGGTTCTTCTTTTATCGAAGGTTTTGATCATAAGGTCGAGAGAAATTGTAACACTTTTAAAAAGGTGGGCGAGGTTCCGACGTTATAGATTTCATGGACAATCGAGGGTCCAGAGTGTTCTTTGGTAAATTTATAGAGAATAGGAAGTTCGCAAGAGTTAAGGCTTGTGTAACGAATTTGAATGGTCTCAGGGCTTATTTCTTGCCGTTGAAATCTGATTTCTTCGTTATCGTAGCTTTTTAGAGAGACAGAGACAATTCGGCCGTGCGGAAGACTCTTTTGCGAGGTGGGAAGAAGATGGACTGTTACAGGTCCTTGCGGTGAAACATAGTGATAAGAAGAGTCTGTTTTACTCTCAAAATGCCATTTTAGACGCGTTGCAAGCCAGCCCTGGAAATAAAGGGAGGGAATGGCGTGCCCTTCTTGATTGTATTGAATCGTCAACTCTTTTGCCTTTAGAAGGGAGCTTAATTTCTCAGGGGTGGAAAAGGTGTGAGAAAAAAGAGAGCGCCATGAAGCTGTTCGAGCCCAGTTAAGGTCTCCGATATCGGCATGGTTTGAGCGGTAAATAGCAAGCAGTCTCTTTGTGAAGGCAGAAAAGTCTTGAGTGCATTCTGAGTCAAAGATGGTCCGAGTAGCGTTATTTTGTAAGGCGTGGGTAAGAGGAGTCTCATCGCCTGAGAGAAGGTAGACAGGCAAATCTGCAATAAGATGGGGAAGGATGACGAAAGGGATCCGATTTGTGTGCTCTCCTCCCACATCAAAATGGATCATATCGCAAAAAGTCGAGCTCTCACCTTCAGGTCTTAAGTCGCATACATAAGTAGAGAGAAAACTCTCTTGAGGATTTTCTTCTTCGGTAATGAAGATAAGTCTGCAAGGAAATTTGCGGATGATGCTTCTGGCAACGCTATACAAATAAGCTTCTCGACCATCTTTTTTAGCATAGACAATCAGATTAAAAAGACATGCGCGGGTTAAGTGTGAGCTTTGCAGTTTTTCGCTTAAAGATGAGAGCTTAGCTAAGATTTCTTTAGGTTGGATAGAGGAGGTAGAAATCATAAAGGCTTCCAGTTTCTATGTTCAGACTTGAGTAAATAATCAACACTTGTAGGTCCCCAGGTGCCAGCTGGGTAAAAGTCTTCTTCATCGAGGGGACGAGAGGCCCAAAAATCGAGGATAGGGGTGAGAAAATCCCAGGAATTAAGAGACTCATCAACTCTAGAAAAGAGGGTCCCATCTCCCAAGATAGCATCATAGATTAATCTCTCATACGCCTCAGGCACTTCTTTGCCGAAATAATTGGCGTATTGAAAATCCATATTTACAGGCTGGATAATGTTTGCAGAGCCGGGAACTTTACTATTAAACTTCATCGCAATCCCCTCATTAGGCTGGATGCGGAAAATCACTTGATTGGGGACGTTGTTTTTATTGTCTTTATGGAAGAGGATGTTGGGAGTTTTTTTGAAGGTGATGACAATCTCTGTAGATCTTTTAGGAAGGCGTTTTCCTGCCCGGACATAGATCGGCACACCTGCCCAGCGCCAGTTTTCTATTTGTAAGCGCAAAGCGACAAACGTCTCTACATTTGAAGTCTTGCTTACATTTGGTTCGGATCGATAGGCAACCACCGGCTCTCCATCAATAAAGCCCTCTTTATATTGACCGCGGACCGCCCATTTTTCGATTTGATCTTGGTTGAAACGCTCTAAGGCCTGCATGACTTTTACCTTCTCATCGCGTATGGCATCGGCAGAGAGGTTGATAGGAGGCTCCATAGCAACAAGTGAGAGGAGCTGCATTAAGTGGTTTTGGACGATATCACGAGTAAGTCCTTGCGCTTCAAAAAAGTTTCCGCGTCCTTCAACGCCGATGCTCTCTGCAACAGAGATCTGGATATTATCTACGTAACGGTTATTCCATAGACCTTCGAAAAGAGAGTTACTAAAGCGAAACACCAATAAATTCTGGACCGTCTCTTTTCCTAGATAGTGATCGATACGGTAGATTTGGTTTTCTGACAGATTCTTATTGAGCTCGTTCTGTAGCGCAATTGCACTTTTGCTGTCATGGCCAAACGGTTTTTCGATAATAATACGAGAAAAGCGCCCTAAAGGATCGCAAGCGTCATAAAGAAGGTGATGTCTTTTAAGTCGATCGACAATCGGGATAAAAGAAGATGGGGGGGTGGAGAGGTAAAAAAGGCGGTTTCCTTTGGTGCCATGTTTTTTATCTAAGTCTTGTAAAAATGCATCGAGTGCAGGGTAAAGAGCATCTTCTTGAAAATCGCCCTGGTAATAGTAGAGTTTCTCT
>CAZBHP010000033.1:0-6943 GCA_964491795.1 uncultured bacterium
AGGATCTGTCGAAGAGACCGCCATTTTTGTGCGGAATCCGGCGTCGCGAACGATCTTATTGATTTGGATAATACCATCACTTACTTCAGGAACCTCTTGCGCAAACAGAGCAGAAACAAATTCTGGATGAGAGCGGGAAAGGATAACTTCGGCTCCTCCATTCTCTGTATCTTGCACATCATGCAAAAGGGCTAAGACTTTTTCACCGATATGGTATTTTTCGCTTTTAGGATAAAACCTTCCAGGAAGAATACCTTCTACTTTTCCAAGATCGATGATAAGGGTATTACCTTTTGTCACACGACGAACTGTTCCGGAGATGAGTTCGCCAATGCGATGTCTATATTCTTCATAGATCACATCTCTTTCTGCACCTTTGAGTTTTTGGGAGATCATCTGGCGAGCAACTTGTGCTGCAATTCTTCCAAAATCTTGTGGTTGAACATCTACATCAATCCAGTCACCTATTTGGCAATTTGGATCAAGAAGACGTGCTTCCTCAAGGGCAATCTCTTCAGCGGGGTATTCCACTTTTTCTACAATCTCTTTTTCTGCGATTGTAGAGATGTTTCCCGTTTTAGAGTCTATCTTTACTTGGATATTATTCATCCATTGGGTGCCTCGTCTTCCGGCAGCAATCAGCGCTTCTTCTATTGCTTTCACAATAAGATCGCGCTTAATCCCTTTTTCCCGTTCAAGATATTCAAAAATGGCGATGAGATCTTTGTTCATTTATTTATTTTCCCTTCTTTTTCTTTGTCTCTTTAGAACCTTTAGAAGATCCATCAGAATCTTCTTTCGCGCCACTGTAAGAACCTACAAAGATGTCATCTCGGTCTAGGTGGTTTTTCTCAACTAAGAACTCTTTGATCGAAAGAGAGACACGTTTGTGTTCTCTGTCGATTTTTAATACTTTAGCCTGAACTTCGCCGCCAATAGTAACAACGTCTTCTACTTTGCCAAATGCTTGGTCTGAAAGTTCAGATACGTGTACTAAGCCTTCAATTCCATTATCTAGTTCGATAAAGGCTCCGAAAGCTGTAATTTTTGTCACAATACCGCTAACGATACTGCCCACAGGCATTGTTTTTTCAATAGTATCCCAAGGATTTTCTGTGAGTTGTTTTACCCCTAGAGTGATTTTTTTACTCTCTTTATCGACTGAAAGAATCACAGCTTCTACTTTATCGCCTTTTTTAAGCACTTCAGAAGGATGTGATACTTTTTTGATCCAGCTTAAGTCTGAAATGTGGATAAGACCATCGACACCAGGCTCTAACTCAACAAAAGCGCCGTAGTTAGTGAGGTTACGGATTTCAACAACCACTTTTTTTCCTTCTGGATATTTGTCATCGACTGTTTCCCAAGGATTTCTCTCCATTTGCTTAATGCCTAGAGAGATTTTTCCTTCGTCTTTTTGCACAGAGAGGACAATGGCTTCTACTTCATCACCTTTGGAAACGATTTGGCTTGGGTCAGTTACATTTTTTACCCAGGACATTTCTGATACGTGGATCAAACCTTCGATGCCAGGCTCTAATTCAATAAAGGCGCCATAAGCTACAAGGTTAACGATTTTGCCACGAACACGAGTTCCAGGCGGGTATTTTCTCTCAATTTCATCCCATGGATTAGAGTCTTTCTGCTTAAGACCAAGAGCTACTCTTCCTTTTTCTTTGTCGATATGGAGAATCATTACTTCTAGCTCATCGCCCATGCCAACAAGTTCGCTTGGGTGCTTAATACGTTTCCAAGTCATGTCGGTGATGTGGAGTAAACCGTCAATACCATCAAGGTCTAAGAAAACACCGAAATCTGTAATATTTTTTACAACCCCTTTACGGATGTCGCCGATACGGATATCTTCTAGAAGTTCTGCTTTTTTGAAGACGCGCTCATCTTCTAAGATCTCACGGCGAGATACAACGATGTTTTTGCGCTCTAGATTGATCTTTAAGATCTTCACATCAAAAGTTTTGCCGATATAGTCGTCGATGCTCTTGATTCGTTTGTTGTCGATCTGAGAGCCAGGTAGGAAAGCATCCATGCCCCCTATGTCAACCATAAGACCGCCTTTAACTTTACGAAGGACTAGACCTTTGATAATAGATCCTTCTTCGCAATGTTTGACGATGTATTCCCACTGACGTTCTTTGCGAGCTTTATCTCTAGATAAGGCGATTTGTCCGTTGTCAGCTTCAGCTTCGTCTAAGTAAACTTCAATTTCTCGACCTAAAGAGATTTCAGATGGATCGGGAAATTCACCCATGGGGATTAAACCTTCAGACTTGAGGCCTACGTCTACGACAACGAAATCTTTGGTAACTTCAACGATAGTCCCTTTTAAGATTTCTCCGATAGTTAAGGAGTTGATTGTGCCTACGCGAGCTTGTTTTTCTCGCTCGTCAAGCAGCTTATGAAATTCGGCTGCATCCTTTGAGCTGTAGTTTTCTTCATCGATGATTTTACTTTCCTTGGCGGCACTTGGGTTAGGCATGTTAAAGGTTTCTCCATACACGTTATTGTTAATCCAAGAGATTGTAGCAAAGTTTAAAAAATAAAAGCAAGGTGAGAAATAAGTATGCTTGGACGTCTCAAAATTCAAAGAACTCTTTTTACTCTCTTTTCCAAGACGCTCTATTTAAAAATTTTTTTAATCTCACCTTGGGTATAAACCTTGATGATTTTTCAACAAAAAGGTATCCTTATCAAGACTATAGGCTGTTTCCAATGTCTTCTATTCTTGTTGTTAAAGATCTTAAAAAGCAGTTCGGGAAAAAAAACCCTTTTATAGCTGTAAATGATGTCTCTTTTACCCTGAAGAAGGGGGAGATTCTAGGTCTTTTAGGTCCCAACGGCTCAGGAAAGACAACAACTATACAAATGCTTTTAGGGACTTTAACCCCTACTTCCGGCTCTATCTCTTATTTCGGTAAAGAGTTTGCAAAAAATCGCTCAGAAATTCTTGAAAAAGTCTCTTTTGCAAGCACCTATACAAGCCTTCCCTTTGTCTTAACGGTTGAAGAAAATCTTAAAAGCATCGGCTATCTTTACGGAATTAAAGACCCATTGGAGCGCGCTTATCCACTTCTTGAAAGATTTGGGATGCTAGAGAAAAGAGGGGTAAAAGTCTCCTCTCTATCGGCTGGGCAGATCACAAGGCTTGTGCTTATTAAAGCTTTTTTTATAGAACCCGAGATTGTCCTTTTAGATGAGCCCACCGCCTCGCTCGATCCAGATATTGCACACGATGTGTGTAAGTTTATTTTAGAGGAGCGGGATAGAAGAGGAGTCTCTCTGATTTTTACCTCTCACAAGATGGAAGAAGTGGCTGAAGTGTGCGATAGAGTTTTAGTCCTCAAAAAGGGGAAAATCTTAGCGGATGATTTGCCGAAAAATCTTGCGAAAAGCGTCTCAGCCCATCGGCTACGGTTAACAATCACTCAAGGGATGAAAGAGGCTGAAGGTATTGCTGAGAAAGGCGGAATAACCTTTCAGGTCGATCAGCATTCAATCACTTGTTCGCTCGATGAAAAAGAGATCCCTTCTTTCTTATACTGCTTGATGGAAGCAAAGATCTCTTACGCAGATATACAAATTCAAGAGCCGACTTTGGAAGAGTATTTTCTTACAATTGCAGGGAAAGACTAGGGAGGGGATATGAGTTTTAGACGTATCTGGGGTGTCTTTTTGCGGTATTTTTACACTGCGCGTAGAGGCTTATACCAATTTACCGATCTTTTTTATTGGCCTCTTATTGATATTCTCCTATGGGGGCTCACATCTCGCTGGTTAGAGTCCCAAAATCTTCAGTTTGCTTCCATGCCTCTTATTCTTATGACTGCGCTTATTTTCTGGCAGATTTGTTGGCGTGGCTCTGTTGATGTGGCAGGCAGTCTTTTAGAAGAGTTTTGGCAGCGCAATCTCTTAAATTTTTTCTCAACCCCTCTGAAATTTTCTGAGTGGATCTTGGGTATGCTTCTTTTCTCTTGCTGTAAGCTTATCCTCACGGTGAGTTTTGGTGCTATTGTCGTCTACATTCTTTACACGCTCAATGTTTTTACTATTGGGTGGTATTTTATCCCTTTTATGGCCTCTTTGTTAATCTTCGGATGGTCTTTAAGCTTCCTCTCATCCAGCATTATCATCTACTGGGGGCACTCAGTGCAAATGTTTGCTTGGATCACCGGAGGTTTTTTCGCCCCGTTTAGTTCTGTGTTCTATCCAGTAGAGATGCTTCCTAAGTGGGCTCAAGTTATCTCCTGGTCTCTGCCGACAACTTATATTTTTGAAGGAATGCGCTCTATTCTTCGTAATCAAACCTTTCCTCTCGAATTTTTCTGGATAAGCCTTCTCCTCAACCTTATTTATCTAGTGATAACGATTACCCTTTTTAGAACTATGTTTGAGAAGAGCCGGGCGAAAGGTCTTGGTCGTTTAGAATAGAATTTTTGTCGAAGTTTTGCTACTGTCGTAAATGAATGAACTCCTTGTTGGTACTTAAATTTGGGGGTGCTGCCCTCAACAATCTCGAAGGTTTTAGAAGAGCAGCTGAAATTATTGCTCTTCGTCGCAAAGAGTTTTCCAATATCGTTGTGATTGTAAGCGCCATGGGTGACATGACCGATCGCTTATTAGAGCTTGCAAACAGTGTTAGTAAAAACCCTCCCAAAAGAGAACAAGACATGCTCGTCTCTGTAGGTGAGCGTATTAGTATGTCTCTACTGGCGATTGTTTTGGCTGATAGGGGATACGAGGCTATTAGTTTTACGGGGAGTCAAGCTGGGATTATCACCTGTTCACGACATTCAGAAGCGCGCATTCTTACAGTAAATCCTAAACGCATTCTCCCCTCAATTGAAGAAGGAAAGATAGTCATTATTGCCGGGTTTCAGGGGGTTAGCCAAAAAGGGGAAATTACAACGCTTGGTAGAGGGGGCTCTGACACAACAGCAGTTGCAATAGCCGTTGCAATGGGGGCTAAGCGGGTCGAGTTTTACAAAGATGTGGAAGGGATTTTCACCAAAGATCCTAAAATCCACAAAGAGGTAAAAAAGCTTCCTCATATAAGCTATCAACAAGCTTTAGAAATTATTGCGCAAGCAACAAGAAAAGTTTTGCATCCAAGAGCTGTAGAGCTTGGGAAGAAAAACAACATCCCTTTATTTGTTTACTCCTTTAAGACTTTAGGCGAAGGGAGTATGATTGGCCAAGAGGGAAGTGTAAGGCCTTCCCCCCAATATGAGGAGGTATGTGTTGAGCACTATAGTGCTACCCACTGAAGAAATTGCACATCTTTTTGATTCAAACGAGTTGCCTTACTTTCGTCTAGGAGAGATCGATTTTTTCCCAGGCACCTTACCTCTTCTTATCCTATCTCCCTATCGCTCTGATCTCTCAAGATTCTTTCAAGAAGTCCTCTCTTCGGGAAGAAAAGCTTTAATAGAGACCCTTTTTTATACGAAATATGAAGATCACTTAGTATTTCAGGCTCATCTTTTTTTTGAATCAAAAAGGGAATTTGAGGCCTTTCTTTCCTACTATCCTGTTTTAGAGAAAGAGATGAGACTCGGTATGGGTTCGCTTTATCATGCCAAAAAACTCATCGAAAGCAAAGGTATGATCCATCAGGAAAAGGGCTTGTTAATCCAAGAGAAGATTACGATGTTTCTTCACCGTTATGGGAGGTTTTTCGATTTTGATATCTATGATTGGATGCAAAAATTCCTCCTCCAGGCAAAAGAAGGTTATAAAAAAGAGAGGTCGTATCGGGTTCTTCTAAAGATTATCGCAATTAGTTATATCTTTTTAGGGGCTTTATCTCGGAGAGTAGAGAAGGCGAAAACCAAAAGGCATCTTTTTTTTAAGCTGATACGGATCCCGTTAGAGACCCCTTTTGGATCTAAAGAAACATTAGGTTTTTTCATAGCGCTCAATTTTGTTAAAGCAAATGAGATCTTTGAACGAAAGCGGTTTATTAAAATTATCCAAAGGGCAGCACCAGGAATGCGCATGGTGGAAAATTCCCTTTTTCAAGAAAGTGATGAGCGCCTTTTCCTTCTCTACGTAGAGATGGAAAAAGAGGGTGAAGAGACCATTTCCGAAAAAGAGATACACTTTTTAAAAAAGGCTTTGCAAGACCATTTACAAGGATGCATTGAAAATCTTGTAAGACCGCTCTTCATGCCCCGCAATGAAGAGGAGGTGATGAAGTATCTTGTCACTTTGGGGGGGCAGCTACACACAGAACAAGACCTTCCGCAGATTGTCGTCTTATTCGATGAACAAACTGACAAAGATCTTTTTTTTACCGTAGTTCTAGTTCGTCCCCATCTTTCTACCTCTCGCCCTTTGGAAGATTTGTTTCCTGGGCAGATAGAGAAAACAAGAGTTATAGGTTATCTACATAAAAAAACCCCTAAAGAAGCTGGTATTGTGCGGCTGCGTCTTCCTAAAACTCCATTTTTACGACAAGATTTTGCAGTGGATCTATATAAAGCACGACAACGTGTAGTCAAGCATCTTATAGGTGCTCTAGGACCTGTTCGGGATTATAATGGGGGAATGATTGCTCGACAAATGGAGGCGTTAGATGAGTTTAAACACATGGTTGGGAAGGGAAACTCTTTTGTGACAGAAAGTTTCTTTCATGCGCTTTCTCCTCCTGAGAGTCGGCTTGTTGCAAAAAGGTCATCGCTTAAGGATTTTTACGACCTTTTCTTAGAAGTTTTTCAGGGTAAAGAGTCTTACAAAGAAAAGATGGATTCAGAGGCTCTTTTCCTCTGTATTAAGCTCAGTGATCCGCGTAAAGGGGGAAGGTGTTCTAGAGCAGTGCAAAAGTTACGCTTCCCTACAAACCAGCTTGTCAGGCTTTCCCTCCCTTTCCAGGAGAGCCTCTACCTGGGCTACCTTCTTTTTTCAGACTCAGCCTCTCAGAAAGAGG
>CAZBHP010000033.1:6953-11327 GCA_964491795.1 uncultured bacterium
CCGGAATCTGCGAGTCGAAGAAAGAAGCCTAGTCGCTGTCTCTGAAATAGAGGTCCTCTTCAATCTTCGGCAGCTTGAATTCGAGGCCGAGCCGCTCTCCGTGCCGCCAGCAGAGATAGTGTAATTCATTGATTTTCTAAAGTTTATAAAACCTATTGTTTTATATAAGGGGGGTTTTATAGAAAAGAGGCATGAGGATCTTTTGTTTATCTCTATACCTGTCTATGTGCCTGGGATTTCTAACTTCAGGTGCTTGTCCCTCGATTCTCCATGCTGATGGGAAAAGGCAGAGCTATTGGTATGGGGGAGGAGAACTTCATTCGGGCCGTACTTGGTATGGGAGCCGCTATGGGTATATTCGTGGGTATGATGGTTCTATATGGATAGTGGCCTCCGAGGATTTCGATACTTTACAGGCATGGAATTGGCCTAATGAAGAAGCTTGGGTAGAGAGGGTTTCTGGGGATCGAGAGTGGCCTTACCGGTTGCATTACAGAAATCAGTCTGTCCGCGTCAAAAGCGGAAATTAAAATAATTCCTTAACATTCTAATATTAAAGAGTTTACTTGAATTTTATTATTATATGATTTATAATTTTATAATTAAAGCGTGTGTTTATTATGGATTTAGTAGTTCAATTAAGAGATGTAATCCCTTCAGGGGTAGTTGCTTGTGCACCTGTCTGCATGCCAGTAGCTCCTTGCATTGAACGCAGGATTGCAGGGCTAATGGGCTCTATTATAGAGCGAAAAGAGGCCAATAAAGCCGAATCTGTCAACCGGGTTTGGAAGCGGTTCGATCCGATCTTGATTACGGGAAGTGCTTTTAACCTCGTTTTTTTAGTTTTCCAAGTGATAAAAATAGCCTTTCCTAAAATCGCTCAGATGGGAGGGGTCTCTGTAGCTTCCACTGTTTTTGGTGTGGCGGGGGGGGTGATCAATATCGCCGTTGCTTTTGTCTCCCTTAAAGAAGCATGTGCAGCTCGTAAGGCAGGGGATAGAGAGCTTTTCTTACGGCTTTTACTCGATTTTATATCAACTTTTGCCCTCGGGATTATCATGGTGATAGCCTCGGTTGGCATCGATTTTATTGCCATAGGTGCGATTGGGACTTTTTTAGCTGCTAACCCTTGGTTTTTGCCTCTTATTTTCTTTGTAATTTCGATCCCTTCTTTGATTCAAGTGGGGAAAGAGGCAAAAGAATGCTTAAGTAGAGTGATTGCAGTTTATAAAGAAGGAGATCATAAAAAAGCAGGCCACTATTTTATTAAATTTCTTATAAGTCTTGGAATTGGCGCCTTAATGATTCTCACTTCTTTTGTGAGTAACTTAGTAAGTTTTGATATTGCAGACGCTTTTTTCTCTATGCATGCTTGGATTTTACCTGTTCTCTTTTTCTTGGCTACTCTTCCAGTCTTAGTAGAGGTGGGGAAAAGAAATGTAGATACGATCCTTGATCGGGATCTTGCTTCAAAACTACTTAGAAGATTAGATATTGCAAGTTGGGTGGAGGCTCGTAAAAAAGACAGTCTTTTGAAAGAACTTCCCGCTATTTTAAACGGTCAAATTGAGATTACTGATGAAGAATTCAGTAAAAAATGTAGCCTCCTTATGGAAGTTTTACAAGCCCACATGGGGGTAGAAGCAGCTATTGAGATGATGAAGCTCATGAAAGCGGTTGTTGAAAGAGATGAAGCAGCAGTTGAAGCTCAAAAGATCGTTGTAAGAGAGAAAATTGCCGATTGGAAGCGCTCTCAGAGGGTACGTCTTATGCAAAAGGTTGGTGACACAGTTCTTGCTATTTTAGCGGTTGTTGCATCTACGCGCATACCCCAAATTCATAAAGAGCGGATCAATGTGGTGGAGACGGTCGGTCTTTTTCCCTCCTCAATCATAGACTTAGTTATGAATATTCTTTGGCCATTTAGGCGTAACACCCCGATTGTCGTACGGGAAGCTGTTTAGGGCGTGTCATCAATTAATTTGGGATCATCTTTGGATTCATTTGCAAGTATTTTACACCAAAAAAATTAGGTATATCACCGTCCCGATATTGCCTAATTTTTTTGGTGCAAAATCTTTTGCAAATGCTCTCCAAATCTGATTGCCAAGTTAATTGACGACACGCCCTAGTAAAAAATTTTTAAATAATCATCCGGTATAATTGATTTTGGCATAAGGGTGTTCTGTGGTATACTCCGCTCATCTAACCAACAAGATCAAAAAATGACTAGACGATTTCAGTGCGAGCCCTCGCTGATGGCTGCTGACTGGGGACGCTTTGCCGATGAGGCAAGACTATGCGTGGAAGCAGGTTCAGAAATTTTGCACCTGGATGTGATGGATGGCCATTTTGTCCCCAACCTATCTATGGGCCCTGATATGGTTGCCGCAGTGAAAAGAGCGGTGCCTAAGGCGATATTAGACATTCATTTAATGGTGTATAACCCCGATCGCTATATTGAAAATTTTGTGAAGATGGGCGCGGATGAGATCACTTTTCATTTAGAGGCGACTGAAGATGTAGAATATGTGCTTAAATATATTCGTACATGTAACCGCTCACCTGGTCTTGCGATCCGACCAGAAACTTCTGAAAGCTTGGTGTTTCCTTATCTTACATTGGTGGATAAAATTTTAGTTATGACGGTAGATCCTGGATTTGGAGGGCAGGCTTTTTTGCCTGACATGTTATCTAAAGTAGAGGGGATCTACGAGGTGTGCAAGAAAAGTAAGCTCTCTATTGATATCCAAGTAGATGGTGGAATTAATTATGAAACGGGACGAGCGTCGGTAGAAAAAGGGGCCAATCGCCTAGTTATAGGAACCGATTATTTTCGCCAAAAAGATCGTAAGAAGGCAGTACAACATTATAATGAGCTAAGAGCCCTATACGTATGAAAAAAGTATGCATTATTGGAGGGGGGACTGGCAACTTTGTCATTCTGCGAGGCTTGAAGCACTACGATTTAGACATCTCAGCTATTGTCTCTATGGCAGATGATGGCGGTAGTACGGGAATTCTTCGTGATGAATTGGGTGTCCTTCCGGCAGGAGATGCAAGGCAATGTGTGGTGGCTCTTTCGCACTCTTCACGTCTGATGCGTAATCTTATGAATTACCGCTTTGAAAATGGCGGTCTTATGGGACATAGTTTTGGAAACATTTTTCTCTCAGCCCTGGAAAAAGTGACCGGAAGTTTTGAAAAAGCAATTGAAGAGCTTGGAAAGATTTTAAATATCCGTGGTAAGGTAATCCCTGTCACCACGCAGCAAGTTCGCTTGAAAATGGTTTTGAATAATCGAAGAGTCTTAGAAGGGGAAAAAGAGATTTACCTCTCGCAAGAGATCGATAAAGGGTATAAAAGCATTTTCTTAGAGCCCCATCCAACAGCTAACCCACACGCCATCGATGAAATTCTAAACGCAGACGCTATTGTGCTAGGCCCAGGAGGCTTACATACTTCTCTCATTGCAAATTTACTAGTAGAAGGTGTTGCTGAAGCGATTGTCAAATCGCATGCTACCAAAATTTTTGTCGTCAATTTGATGAATAGAAGAGGGCAGACAACCAACTTTAAAGTCAGTGATTACATTAATGAGATAGTAAGATTTTTGGGAGCTGATGTTTTTGACTATATTTTAGTAAATAACCAAGCACCTCCCCAAGAGTTGATTGAAGTGTATCGCGATGAGGGAGAGTTAGTAGAAAACGATATGAAAGGGTCTAGAATAGTAGAGGCTCCTCTTTTAGGGGAGATGGCTCAAAAACTGGGCAACGATCTTTTGAAGAGAAACTTGATCCGCCACGACTCTCGAAAACTTGCAGATATTTTGATGAAAATTATATTAGAGGTAGACGAGCCTTGCTACTCATCTTTGATTTAGACGACACCTTGATACCGACCTCAGAGGAGCTCACACCAAAACGGTTAAGAGCTGTTTTAGAAGAGGTTTTTTCTAGAGGCTGGCTCTTGGGAGATAAAAATGCTCTACACCGTGAGCTCTTTGAGCTCCATGTGAATGGGGAGACGACCACAGATGTTTTACGTAAGTTTTTTGAAGCAAAAAACCAAGATGCGTACCTATACGCACTAAATGCAATCGCAAGGGTGCCGCTTGAAATTACAGAAGTAAAATCCCTTGAGAAAGAGATCCGTTTGTTAGAAGAGCTTCGAAAAGACCATCTTTTAGCAATAGTCACTAAAGGATCAGAGCCTCTACAGCGAGAAAAAATGGAGCTCTATGGGCTTGAAGAGGAGTTTTTCGAAAGAATCTATGTGGTGCAAGAAGGAGAGAAGAAAGGGGATTACTACGAAAAACTTGCTTATGAGTGTGATAAAGACTTTTCAGAAATCATGGTCATTGGAGATAAG
>CAZBHP010000034.1:0-4425 GCA_964491795.1 uncultured bacterium
AAGCATGTGTAAAATCCTCCTTTGCATTTTTCCGTGCTTATTTTCTTCGCGGAGGGATCCTCGATGGGAGAGAAGGATTTCTCCTCTCCAAATATATGGCCGACACCACTTTTTACAAATATGCAAAACTTGTGGAGCGAAATGAAGCCTAACAGGAAAAAGTTGGAACCTAAGATCGAAGACATCAAAAAAATTCTCGTCTGTATCTTTAAATACCACGGCGATGTCCTTTTGACATCCCCTGTCTATACAGCCTTAAAAAGCGCTCTTCCCCATGCAGAAATCGACGTTATGCTTTTTAAAGATACCTCCCCTCTTTTAGAAGGACACCCGGCTATCTCCTCTTTTATCTTCTTTGATCAGAAGATGCGTAAAACTTCGTTTCTTAAGAGAATCCTCTACGAGCTTTTACTCTGGAAGAGGGTCCGATCTACAAAATACGATCTGGTCATCAACATGACCTCAGGTGATCGAGGCGCCCTCATTGCAAAAATCTCAAAAGCGCCTATTCGGATCGGTTATGAATCCTCAGGGGGGATGAAAAAGAAAGACTCTTTCTTCTCTACCCTTCTTTGTCAGACCAAAACCCCACGTCATATCGTAGAGAGAAATTTAGATGTTGTCCGTGCACTTGGCATTCACCCATCACTTAGTGAACGAAAATTGACCTTTTTTATCCCTGAAGCTGCACGAGCAAAGATCTCTCTTCCTTTTACCCGTTACATTGTGATCCATCCGGTCTCACGGACCTCTTTTAAAAACTGGCCTTCTTCTCACTTCAGAGAACTCATTCGCTCGCTCAAAGCCAAAGGTCATGAGATCGTCATATCTGGAGGTCCTGCCCCCGAAGAAAAGGCTCTTATCGACGAAATTCTAATCCCTTTAAACGACCCCACAATCCTCAATCTACAAGGTAAGCTCACCTTAAAAGAGCTGGGCGCTTTAATTGAAAAAGCAGAGCTTTTGATCAGCGTAGACTCTGTCCCTCCACACATTGCATCCGCTTTGCAAAAACCTGTTCTTGCTCTCTTTGGCCCTTCTGATGATTACAAATGGGGTCCCTGGATGAACCCTCATGCCCAGGTAATTCGCCTCGATCTTCCTTGTAAACGCTGCGATGACGAAGGATGCGGCGGTTCTTGGATCTCTGATTGTATGAATAACCTATCCCCCGCTTTTGTATTACGCAAAACAGAGGAGATGCTCTCACAACTCAATCAAGAAATTAGTGGGGCCCAGATTGCAACTTTCCACCTTCATAGAAGCGCCAAAACGGCCTCTGAAAACCCGCTCTTTACCCAGTAACTTCTCACACTGTTCTATAAACTGCTCGTAATAAGAATTAGCAAGCCCAGGTTCTAAGGCCTCTTCAAAAGATGGCCTTCTCCCCTTACGGCAGTCACCATAGAGGGTAAATTGTGAAATAATTAAGATCTCTCCCTTCACATCCTGCAAAGAGAGATCCATTTTTTCTTGATCGTTAGGGAAGATGCGCAAATGGAGGATTTTTTCCGCCAAGGTGTCAAGATTAGCTGTATCTCCTTTGCGAAACCCTATGTAAACAAGAAGCCCGTGGCCAATTTTACCTATAACAGAATGATCTACAGAGACACTAGCGTGTTGGACCCGCTGGACTAAAGCTTTCATCTAATCTTTTCCATTTTTCCCATAATGCTTGAGGAAATCTGTCTCCAAAAAGGGAGAAGTATTCTTTAAGCTCATGGCTCTCTTTATGATAGGCGTCTTTATCGATGGAGAAAAGATTCTCATAAGTGCGTTTGTCAAGTCCAAAGGTTTCTCCTTTAGGAAGGCACCCAATCGGAGTCTCTTCTACATCTTTTTTCCCGTCTAAGCGCTCGAAAATCCATTGTAAAATCCGTCCATTCTCGCTATACCCGGGCCAATAAAAGTTTCCCTTCTCATCTTTTCTAAACCAGTTGACCCCATAAATGCGAGGCATTTTTTTCTCTTTAAAAGAGAGCCAGTGAGAGAAATAGTCTCCCATATGATAGCCACAAAAGGGGAGCATCGCAAAAGGATCGTGTCGTAGCTCACCCACACAACCTTCTGCAGCAGCAGTCCTCTCAGAAGAGAGACTTGCGCCCAAAAAAACACCGTGTGTGAAATCAAGAGCTTCTACCAATAGAGGTGATAAAGAAGATCTACGCCCTCCAAAAAGGATAGCATCAATGGGTACCCCTTTTGGATCGTCTGCCTTGGGATCAAACACAGGGCATTGACGGATAGAAACGGTAAAACGGGCATTTGGATGAGCAGCAAGCTCATTACTTCCCCTTTTCCAGGGCCTACCTTTCCAGTCAATCAACTCAAGTGGCGCCTCTTTTGTCATCCCCTCCCACCACACATCACCATCGAGTGTCTCTGCTACATTTGTAAAGAGAGTGTCTTTAGTGATGGTTGCCATGGCATTGGGGTTGACTTCTTGAGATGTCCCAGGTGCTACTCCAAAAAATCCTTGTTCTGGGTTGATTGCATAAAGCCTTTCATCATCACCTATATGAAACCAAGCGATATCATCTCCCACACACTCTACTTTCCATCCTGGTATCTGCATCTGCAAAAGGGCTAAATTGGTTTTACCGCAAGAGCTTGGAAAAGCTGCCGCAAAATATCGCTTCTTCCCTTGTGGATTAGTCACTCCAATAATCAACATATGTTCAGCAAGAAATCCCTCCTCTAGCCCCATCTTCGAGGCAAGGCGAAGAGCAAAACACTTCTTACCCAAAAGGGCGTTGCCGCCATAACCGCTTCCAAAAGACCAAATCTCTTTTGTTTCTGGAAAATGGGCGATCATTTTATCCGGATTACATGGCCAGGAAATATCTTTTTCCCCTTCTTCTAAAGGTTTACCTACCGAATGAACACCTTTTACAAAAGGCTCTCCGTTTTCGATAGCATGAAGAGCCTGTTTCCCCATCCGCGTCATGAGATACATGTTTACCACCACATAAGGAGAATCGGTAATTTCTATTCCAAGACGCGAGTATTGCGATCCGTAGGGACCCATCAAATAAGGGATGACATACATAGTTCTACCACGCATACATCCTGAAAAAGCTTTGTGAAGTCTTGCCCTCATCTTATCAGGATCCACCCATCTATTGGTTGGACCTGCATCCTCTTTAGTTTTAGAACAGATAAAAGTCGCCTCTTCAAGGCGCGCTACATCATCAGGAGCTGTGCGAGTAAGATAAGAACCTGGCCGTTTTTTAAGGGAATGGATTGTCCCTGTTTTTTCAAGTTCTTCTAAAAGAGTTTGATACTCTTTTTTTGTCCCTTCACAAATGACTACGCTCTTAGGCGTAGTCAGTTTTTGGATCTCTTCTATATAGGCTTGTAGACTAGAGGGCAAAATGCTTTTTCTTTTTAAAACGGTCTAAATATTCTAGTGCTTTTCCAGCGCCAAGACAGACTGCTAAAAGAGGGTTTGGAGCGATAATTACCGGAAGGCCACACTCTTTAACGAGGAATTTATCTAATCCCTTCATAAGCGCGCCTCCGCCAGCAAGTACCATCCCTCTTTCTACAAGATCAGCCGCCAATTCTGGAGGACATTTCTCGAGGGTAAGCTTGACACTTTCGATAATTTGTTGGATAGGCTCTGCTAGACATTCACGAATCTCAACAGAGTTAATTCTTTTTCTTACAGGAAGCCCTGCCACCTGATCTCGACCGCACACTTCCATTTCAAGCTCGTGTGCACCTAATGGATAAGCAGAACCGATAGTAATTTTAATATCCTCTGCTGTTCTAGGTCCGATCATTAAGTTGTAAGTGCGGCGCATATAGTTGATGATGCACTCATCAAATTCATCTCCAGCAATACGTAAGGAGCGAGACTCAACAATACCGCCTAAAGAGATAATCGCAATTTCAGTTGTTCCGCCACCAATATCCACAATCATGCTTGCGACAGGTTCATGTACGGGAAGATCAGCACCGATTGCAGCAGCCATTGGCTCTTCGATAAGAATTACTTCCTGGGCGCCAGCTCTGAGAGCAGAGTCTTCTACCGCCCTTTTTTCTACTCCAGTAATTCCTGAAGGGACAGCGATCAAAATTTTTGGTCTAAAGAGCGATCTAGAAGGTGTCACTCTGCGAATAAGAGCTTTTAACATCCCTTCTGCAATTTCAAAGTCGGCAATCACACCATCTTTCATCGGACGCACCGCATGAATTTTACGTGGAGTTTTTCCAAGCATCACTTTAGCTTTTTGCCCAACTGCTAAAACTTCGTTGGTTTGTGAATCGACTGCAACCACAGATGGTTCTGCAAGAACAATTCCTTTACCACGAACATAGACGAGTGTGTTTGCTGTGCCTAAGTCAATACCAATGTCATTGCTAAATAGCCCTGTTACATCGTGCCATTTGCCGACTACAGTCTTGCGTACAGCGTCTATT
>CAZBHP010000034.1:4435-11161 GCA_964491795.1 uncultured bacterium
CTATTCCTTTCTTAATAAGGAGTGCCTCTTTCATGAACCTTCTGCCCTTCTGGTAAGATTATACCCATGGTAGCTTAATCTTTCATTTAAAAGAACCCCCTTCTTCAGAAGGGGGAATTCTTCTGACTCCGTAAGGATTATTAGATCAATTGGCCGCTTTAACCCATCCCTTCAGGAGTGGGTTTGCAGCTTGGCAGTCGTTCACCATAGACGAAATTTTGTAGCCGATGCTACATTCTTTGTAGCATATGCTACAAACAAAAGGATTTTGCATGTCTGTACTCCCTATTCCTCAAACGTTTTCTCAAATCGTAGAACAAACAACTACCGCACTCTCTTTTCCTTATCGCCTATTTGGTTCTGTGCGAACTTTATTTCAAATAGACCCAAGGAAAGCTGCTTTTACAATGATGGCCTTAGTGGCGAGCACTCTCTATGTGTTAGCCGCCGATTTTTTTCTTCTCAAAGGTGTCTATCACTCTTGGGGAGAAATAAGTTCATGCAAAGAGGAAAAAAAACTGTTATGTATGGCTCCTCTTGGGAATGCCGGAGGCTGGACAACTGAAGTGTTACTTGATCTGATGCTTTTAAGATCTTTTTATCTTTATGTAATCCAAGAAGGGGAATTTTTTCAGACCCAAGCACTTTTACACACGCACTCTCCTGTTGAAGAAGAATCGACTATGCATTTAGAAATTGCAAACGAAGCCCGTTTTTTCCCTTCAACTCTCTCTTCGCTTTATCCTTCGATAGCTTCTCCCCCATCCCCCTCATTTCTAGAATCTCTAAAAAAAGCCCCCACATTATCTCTTGTTAGCGTAGGAACTCTTCTTCCTCTTTTCGTGTTTAATGTTCTGTGTTCTATCGGAGGTGAAATAGGACTTGGGGCTAACATTCTTAAGGAGGGAAAAGAACTCTCAGAAACAGGGCACCTTGGCGAATGGCCACTAAATGCAGCCGCAGCCACAGCCCTTGCAATCACTTTGCTTCGTGGGGTTGCCAATGAAGGGCTTTTTGCAATCACAAAAAAAACCTATGAAGAGTATCTACAGGCATTAAATGATCCTACGCTTTATACTCGTATGCGAGAGATGGGACATAAAGAGCTAGCAGCTATTGCGTGTCGATGCCTGACTCGGCAATCGCCTGTGCTTTTCCCCCAACTAGAAGCTATACGTGTATGAAAAAACCGTCCGATCGCGCTAAACCCTTTGTAGCAACAAGAGAGCACCATCACCTGGAGCTTGCTGAAGACTATGTGGAAATTGTCTTTGACCTTCTTGCTCTGACAGGAAAAGCGCGGACCTGTGAAATTGCAGAGAATTTAGGCGTTTCCCATGTTACAGTGATCCGCTCTCTGGAGCGGCTCAAAAAACTGGGCTATTTCAAGAAAGAGGGACCGCTTACTCTTACTGAAAAGGGGGCAAAACTTGCCTCCTTTAGCAAGAAAAGGCATGCCCTTCTCTTAGATTATCTGATAGCTATAGGGGTTCCCCAAAAAGTGGCCGCCATCGATGCCGAAGGGATGGAGCATCACATAAGTCCTGAAACCCTAGAAGCCCTCCAAGCCCACCTTCTGACCTTACAGAAGTAAAAAAATCTACTAAGCTAAAAATCAATTGCTTACGCTTTGACTGCTAATCTTTTATTTAAATCTTCTTATAATTATGTTATTATATATTAATAATTATAATAATATGAGGTATTTATGACGTCAGTAATTATAGCTAGAGGAGAGTCTTGCCCAGGTTTTTGCCCAGTTCCAGACCTATCCCGTTTAAGACACTTAAACCCTCCCTCCTTAGGAAATCGCCTAGTTTGCCGGTATCACTCTGAATCTGAGTCGTTTATATTTAAAACAGAGAGTTTTTTCGATCGCGCAACAGGACCTTGCGCCTTAAGGCTTTTTAAAACAAAGATGGAGCATCTAGCTTATCATATAGCTGAAACTGTATTAGCCTATACTGTCGAAATGAATCCAATAGATCTCCCTACAGAGCAATTTAAACTCACCTCTCTCTTTAGAGAGGCTCTGCAGTTTGTAGAGTATGTAAAACCTTGGAAATTATGTAGAGCAGAAGCTCTTAGAGAAATTGAAGCCTCAGTTAAAGAGGGGCAAGAAAAAATGGCTAGTGTTCTTAGACTAGTTCCTCCCGGTGCCTCTCAAGAAGATGTTTTAGAAATCTCAAAAACCTATGATGCTGTCTATAAGAGAGATGCGGACGCCCGCAAAGGCCTAAGATCCTCCTCAGACACCTCTTCCACAGGTGATGATCCTCTAAGCTCTGATATAACAGACCCGGGAGAGATTGACCCGCTCTAAACCGCTCTATTGCTAAGTTTTTGGCATTTTGCTAAGATAGTTTCTTGTATGAGCATTACAAGTATAACTTTACACATCCCCCGTCACTCCTTTGACAGAGTCCAAGAGGATGAAGTCGTAGGTCTTTTAGAAGCCTTTAGAGACATAGCAACCTTGCGACCCCCTACTATGCGAGAGCGCCTTGTATTCGTAGACATCGGAACACCACGAAGCGAAGGAGATCCAGATCCAATGGAAGTAATAATTAGATCTCCCTTAAGCCGTTTATTTGCCAACATATTAGGCCATGAAAAGGTGACCCGTTGGGATCCACTTCCAACGTTTGGAAGTCTGTCTTGTAGACTGATTGAAGTTTTAGAGGCTCATCAAGACCGTGAAAGCTTTTCTCATAAAGAGCAAGCTAAATTCGCGGCATACTTAGGAGAGGTATCTCACTTTCTAAGCTACGCTAGGCCTTGGCAACTGGTAGAGCCACCCCTTCTTTCTAGGTTAGAAAGCTGTAATCAAAAAGTAGTAGCTATTCTAGAGCGATCTATACCTTTCAAGTCTTAAGTAGCTCGAGTACGTCTTCCCAGGTAAGTTTGGACATTACTTCTTCATCCGAGCTGACGACTTTTTTCACAATGCCCCTCTTACGTTTTTGCATCTCGACGATCTTCTCTTCGATCGTGCCGAGAGTGACAAGCTTATAGACAGAGGTGTTTTGTTTTTGGCCCATACGATGGACTCGGTCAGTTGCCTGGTTCTCAACTGCTGGGTTCCACCAGAGATCGTAGTGGATGACTGTATCAGCGCCAGTAAGGTTAAGACCAATACCCCCTGCTTTGAGAGAGACTAGGAAGACAGAGAGATTTTTGTTCTCATTAAACTCTTTGACGATCTCCAGACGGTTTTTACTGCTTCCATCGAGATAAGAGAAGGTGATCCCTCTTTGGACGAAATCATCTTTCATGATCTGAAGCATCTTGGTGTATTGAGAGAAAATGACTGTTTTGTGACCGCTATCGACAAGTGTTTGAAGAAGCTCAAGCATCATCTCGTATTTCGCAGAATCACCTTCATCTACACTGTCTTTTGCAAAGATTGCTGGGTGACAGCAGATCTGCTTCAAACGGGTAAGTGTTGCCAAGACGTGGATCTGCACTTTATCAAAGCCATCTCTCTCCACAAGTTTTGTAAGCTCATTACGGGCAGATTCAGCGTATTTACGGTAGAGATCTTTTTGGACATCGGTAAGCTGACAGTGGTAGACAAGCTCGGAAATAGGGGGAAGATCTTTAAGCACATCGCTTTTCATACGCCGTAAGATAAACGGTGAGACTTTCTTACGTAAGTATTCAAGGTTGTGTTGCTGTGCTGTGCCGGCAGTTCTGATGTATTTCTCAACAAAACGATCATAGGAGCTTAAAAACCCTGGCATGAGGAAGTCAAAGAGACTCCACAACTCATCGAGTGAGTTCTCAATCGGCGTTCCAGAGAGGATCAAACGGTAATCGGCTTTGATCATTTTTACCGACTTAGCATTACGGGTGCTACGGTTTTTGATGTGCTGTGCCTCATCGAGGATGACATAGTTAAACGTCGTGTTGGAATACTGCTCAATATCTTTTTGCAATAAACTATAAGAAGTAATTAAAACGTCGTATTCTTCAGCTTTTGCGATCAATTTTTTACGCTGCCCAGGTACACCGTCGATAACTAAGGCTTTAAATTTATTGTGAAACTTCGAGAGCTCCTCTTTCCAGTTGTAGAGAAGGGAAGTTGGACAAACAACAAGTGATGTTTTTGATTTTACTTTATGATGCTGGGTAAGGGCGCAAATCGCCTGGAGAGTTTTTCCAAGACCCATGTCATCAGCAAGAATTCCATTTAAATACATCGTACGAAGACGCTCGAGCCACTGGACCCCTTCTGTTTGATAAGGTCTAAGAGTTGCATTAATCTCTTCTGGCATATCTGTAAATTGCACTTCTTTGATACCAAGCATCTGCGCTCTAATTTCTTGAAGTCTATCTGTGCTAGAGAAGGTAACTGGCAGCCCTTCAAATTGGGATGCGTCTATGTTCGCAAGACTCCATAATGGGCGAGAAAGTCTGTGATTTTCTAACTTCTCAATCCCAAGTTCATCGAAAAGCTGTGTAATTTTGCCAATTTTATCTAGGTCTAAGACCAGAATTTTAGGCATTCTAGCGGGAGTATTATCTTTCTTATCTTTTTTCTTTTGCTCAAGCTCTAGATAAGCCCTACGAGTTACCACACATTCCCAAAGTCTCTCAAGCCTTACACCATTGAGATCTCCTTCTACGGTAAGCTCAATTTCATAGAGATCCATCCGATCTGTATGAGAAAGAGAGAGCCCAAACACCGTCTTGTCGTAAATAAACTGATCTAAAAGGTTTTGTGGACAATGGAAAGTGACCTGTTTTTGATTGCGCGGGATCACCTCTGTCATGAATTCCACAATCTTTTTCTCTGTCTTAGCGCTAAATGTCCCCGTCTCACTTTGGTAAATAAAGTCTTGGAAAAGATCTTCTAGGATTTTTCGCTCTTCAACAAGATGTCTTGCTAGTATCCCCTCTTTTTGAATAAAAGCTGTGATATGCTTATTTTCTAGAAGCTCTGGGATCGCCGGGACTTCTAATTGATCGTAAACAAACTTAATAGACGCCTCAAGCTCCCCATTGAGGTAAGAGAGATCAGAGATAGCTTTAAGAGGCCCTACAAAGGGGATCGTATGGAATTTATGGATGCACTCTTGGTTTGACACATCGGCGCATTTGGAAAGCTCTGGTAGCGAGTTTTCGACAAAAGTTCCAAACAGCGGTTCAGGGATAGTGACCTCACGCATCTCCATCAGCTGGATAAGATGCTGTCTTGTGATCCCTTCCTTAAAGCGGTAATAGACGTGATCATAGACCATACCTGGGTAGGCACATTCAAAGAAACGGACATCTTCGATCATGACTGTCTTTTGATCAATGTTAATCGTCGGATTAATCAAAATCTTTGAAGCTGGAGGGTCGATATACTCAAGGCCCATATTAAACACTGCAGGAGAGGTAGAAAAACGCATTGGAGATTCTAAACTTTCTTCACAAATACAAGGCAAAAGCGGTAGCTCTTCTTCTACATCTTTTGTCGCCTGTCTTGGCAAGTTAGTCCGAGCAACTCCAAAGGAAGCCGCTAAAATAAGTCCAAACGACTTCATCTCCATAAAGGCGCTTCTTTGTCCGCGCTCGGTCGTTGGCTTGTCGTGAACTCTACCGTAATCTATGATGATGCGAGCAAGCTCGCGTGTCTCTTCTCTAAAAGATTCTAGAGTGAAAAGATATCTTTTCCCGCCAATCATGAGAGGCTCTTCGTAGCGAATACCGTCTAAGAAATCTTTGGCTGATGGGATATGCAGGGGTTTAGAGCGTGAAGGGAGGCGCAAAGCAAACTGCAACTCCACAATCGGGCGCATCGCAGCTGTGGCTTCAGGGATGAAATAAATAATAGCAATTTCTGCCCGGTCGACTTTTAACTCTTCTTTAGGCAAAAAGAATGGCGATTTAGAGAGAATTTTTGAGGCACTGATATACTCTTGCATCAACTCGCGTTGATACTTCTCATCTTGTCTTTTCTCTTCTTTGGAGACAGCCTCTTTTACAGCCTCAAAAAGCTCTTCTTTCTGCTCTTCATCAAAGCCAGAGCTCTCTGTAATGTCTGTCAGATTATTTTCTTTAGAATACTGCACCAAGATTTCTGAGAGATGGGCCTCCAAATAAAAAAGGAGCGCAGCCAAGTGTTGGCAATCGTAGTGATAGGGACAGTTGCAGTCAGAGTCTATTGTTTCACACTCTGCTCGATCAATTTCTATCTCGCTTTCATACGTGTTATCATACTGACCGCCGATTTTCGCGGTAATACGGAGAGTTGTTGCATCAAGGTGAAGAATTTTGGCTGAAAACACCTTTTTTTCATCAAAGAGTTGCTTGCCTTCCCGCAATACGCCTTGTGAAAAATCTTGCTTCAACTTTCTTACATTTAGCATAACAATATCCTACAATCTAAAGAAGTCGTGTAACATTTTCTCCCTTCACTTGCAAGTTTTATTTATATATAGAGCCCCCCTATATTTCTTCTAGTTTAAGCCTACAGAAAGGGCCCAGCCGGATTTTTACCCCTCTTTTTCCCCTCTTCTTAAAAAAGAAAAACACCTCCTCTTATTACCCTGCTTTTTCGAGCTTGAAAAAAATCGATACTTAAGAGTAAACTGTTTCGATATTGCGGGTGTAGCTCAGCGGTAGAGCATCACGTTGCCAACGTGAGGGTCGTGGGTTCAAATCCCATTACCCGCTTTTTTACCTTCTTTTTACTCACGGAGCTTATGAACGAACAAGTCTTGGACACTAAAGAATACC
>CAZBHP010000035.1:0-11093 GCA_964491795.1 uncultured bacterium
AAAATAGAAAAGAGAAGGGTGTCTAAGGCTTGGGTCACACTTAAAGACAAAAGCATAGCAAGGCGTAAAGAAAACTTTTTGCGTAGCCTACCAAACAGCTCAATATCGATTCTCTGCGTTACAAGGAAAGAGAAGATAGAGGAGAGGATAATTCGCGGGGTGGTCTCTAAAACCTTTGTAAAAGTCCCATGCATGACATCGTGCGCTGAAGGGCGATAATAAATTTGAAAAAGGGACATAATCGTAAAAAAGGAGAGGAGGAGAAAGCTGAGTGGGATCACCTTTTTTGCCTCTTCCTTACCGAAATATTCTTGAAGAAGGTTTGAGCCCAAAAGAGAGGAGATCATAAAAGCATCGGTTGGGGTTACTTCTAGCCCAAAAAGGGTGATCGACTTAGTCACAAAAAGATTAGCCAAAATCCATTGCAGGCCACACAAAGCCAAAAGGGCCTCTTTACCTTTACGCAAAGCAAAGTAAGTAAAGGCGATCAAGACCGCGATGTGTGTAAAAAAAATTGATTCATTCATAATGATAAGCAGTGAGAGTATATACTCTTAGAGGTCTTTTTTGAAGGACTTTCTAAAGGCTTCCTGCTGCAGGGAGGCGTGGGTGCGGCGCTCTTTGCGCAACGCCGCCTCTTCATAACGCCGTTTTTCATCATGGCTTTCAGGAAGGATCTGGGGGACTTTGGTAGGGCGGCCCCAGTCGTCCACAGCCACAAAGGTGAAATAGGCTGAAAGAATATGTTTATGGTCTTTGGAGAAGGGGTTCTCCGCCGTGACTTTAAGTCCAATCTCCATGGAGGAGTTCCAGCTCCTATTGATCATTCCTTGAATAATCAAGTTGTCCCCACTTTTCGCCGGAGCCAAGAAGTGGACTGCATCGATAGAGACCGTTACACATGTCTTAGAAGAATGGCGCTCCGCAATCACAAGCGCAATCCTATCTAATAAAGCTGTAATTGTTCCGCCAAAGACTGTCCCCTTGCTATTCAAATCGTTAGGGAAGATTTTATAGACATAGTCGTTGACGGCAGATTCTTTGGGTGACTTTGCTTGCATAACACCCAATTAGAAAGAGAGGTTATTTAAAAACAATAGTCTTGTGTTTGTCGATGAAAAGCCGATCTTCAATGGCGTATTTGATGGCTTTAGAAAGGACAAGTGATTCGACATCAGCACCGAAACGGGTAAGATCGAGAGGGCTGTGAGCATGAGTGACTGCAATCGTCTCCTGGGCGATAATCGGCCCCTCATCTAGATCTTCCGTCACAAAGTGAGCCGTTGCTCCAATCACCTTAACGCCTCTATTGTAAGCCTGTAAGTAAGGGTTTGCCCCTTTAAAACTGGGCAGAAACGAGTGGTGGATGTTGATGATCTTTCCATGAAATTTGCGGCAGAAAGCCGGTGAAAGAATTTGCATATAGCGAGCTAAAATCACATAATCGATAGAGAGATCGTGGATAAGTTTTTCTATTTTAGCCTCTTGAAGCTCTTTGTTGGGGGTCATAGGGAAGTGATAAAACGGAATCTGATGCCAAGAGGCCATGTCAGAGAGGACATCGTGATTAGAGATAATAGCGGGGATGTCGACTTCTAAATCGCCTCGTTTCCAGCGACTTAAAATGTCTGCCAAGCAATGGCCCTGTTTTGAGGTGAGAAGTAAAAGTCGATAGCGCTTTTTTTCTTCCCGAATGTGGTAGGTCATCTGAAACTTAGTAAAGATAGGAAGAAGCTCTTTTGTAAGGGTCTGTGTATCTAATTGAGGATCATCGAGGGTGAAAGTAGAGCGGAGGAAAAACTGTTTGGTATCAGGATCAGAGAACTGATCGGATGAGGTAATAAATCCGCCCAGGTGGAAGATTTTCGTGGTTAGTTCCGCCACAATCCCTTTGGCATCAGTGCATGAAGCTTTAAGAATAAACTTTTTGGATTCCATAAAGTCAACTAGTCTACCACACAATTAAGCAAACTGAAAAGCCCGTTTTTGACAAGCCCTTGGTTAGTGACTTCTTTAGTATAGAAAAACAGGATGAGTAGGATATCGCCTGCGGCTTAAGGATAAGCAGGATAGGGAGCGTTAGTTCTTTTATCCTGCATATCCTCCTTAATCCTGCATATCCTGTTCTCTTTTTGGCGAATTCGTCTGGCACAGATTTTATGTTTTGTCTTTGCCAAAATTCCGATTTTTGAATTCACTTCAGTATATGAAGCAGGCGATTCGGGTAGGAGTGACAGGAGGGGCTGGGCAGATTTGCTATAGCCTTCTCTATCGATTAGCGTCGGGGGAAGTATTTCCGGTGGATCAACCTATCATTCTCCATATCTTAGAGATACCAGAGGCTCTACCGGCTTTGCGGGGAGTGGTTATGGAGCTTGAGGACTGCGCTTTTCCTCTTCTTGCAGGGGTAGTTACTGGCTCAGATCCCCATAAAGTGTTCGAAGATATTGATTATGCTCTTCTTGTGGGTGCAAAGCCGCGAGGTAAGGGGATGGAGCGGGCAGATCTACTAGAGCAGAATGCAAAGATTTTTGTGGAGCAGGGGAAAGCGCTCAAGGGGAATCACAAAGTGAAGGTTTTGGTGGTGGGAAACCCTGCAAATACCAATGCCCTTGTCCTCTATCACAATGCCAAAAATGTTCCAGCTGAAAATATCCGCTCGATGATGCGTCTTGATCAAAACCGGGCGATCACACAGCTTGCTCAAAAAGCGAGAGTATCAGTGAAAAGCGTGAAAAAAGTGGCGATCTATGGAAACCACTCCTCAACTATGGTGCCTGATTACGACAATGCTCTGATTGGTGGCAAAAGCGCTAGAGAGGTGATTGACGATCTTGATTGGCTACGAGGGGATTTTATAAAAACGGTGCAAGAGAGGGGCGCTGAAGTGATCAAAGCTCGAGGGCTTTCTTCTGCAGCCTCCGCTGCAAATGCAGCTATCGCGAGCATCAAAGACTGGATTTATGAAACACCTGTTGGAGATTGGTATGTAGCAGGTGTCTATTCGCGAGGAAATCCCTACCATATCCAAGATGATCTTTTCTTTTCTTTCCCTCTCATTGGGGGAGATATTGTTCCCCATTTAAAAGTAGACAACTTTTTAGAACACAAAATTAAAGAGAGTGAAGAAGAGCTGATCAAGGAGCGCGATGCTGTGCGTAGGTGGCTATGACAAAGGTCATCTTTGAAGTGACAGAAGAAAACTTAGATACCGGCTTAAGAGGGTATCCTGTTGGTCATTGCACCACCTCTCGTGTAGATCCAATCAAGGGGCTTTTTTACTACGACAAACCTGTCCGAGAGCTCGCCCATCTAAAACCGGAAGAGGTTCTCTATTTTCTGATAGAAGGAAGTCTAGAGAAAGGGGAGATGTATACCTCTTTTTGTAATGAGCTAGTCAAGCGTGCTCCTCTTAGTAAAAAAGCAGTCGATGCCATTGTTAAGCTCCCTAGAGAAATGCATCCGATGCACCTTTTTGTCGCAGCGCTTGTGATTGTGGGCACCATAGAAGGGAAAAACAGTTATCCTGAAGATTGTCTCAATGTCATTGCTAAAGTCCCTGAAATCGTAGCGACCATTATCAATCACCATGCAGGTTGGGGGCCAACACCTTCTTCTCGTCCAGAGCTTGGTTATATGGAAAACTTTTGCCATATGATTCAGCCACCAAATATTTCTGATCGGAAAAAACTCTCTCAAGCCCTCTCTTTGTTTCATATTCTCCATCTTGATCATGGAGGGGGGAATCTCTCGACTTTTGTTGGAAAGGCTGTCGCATCGAGTTTAGAAGACCTCTACGGCGCTCTTGCATCTTCTATGTGTGCTCTCAACGGGCCGCGCCATGGAAGAGCCAATCAAGACTGTCTTACCTTCTTAAGAGAAGTTTTAAGCACTGTCGGTAAAGATGCCACAGGTGATGCCGTAGAAGAGCTGATCCGCAATCGCCTTGCAAATAAACAGCTGATCTTTGGCTTTGGTCATGCAGTTCTTCGTGTTGAAGATACCCGGGCTACCATCTTCTACGAAGCCTTTCATAAACTCTTCCCCAACCATCCCTACCTCCGAATCGCAGAGCTTCTCCGAGAAAGAGGGCCAAAAGTTCTTAAAGAAAATCCAAAAATCCAAAATCCTTATCCCAACGTTGACGCCGTCTCTGGGGCTTTCTTAGCCGCCAGCGGCTTCGATTATCCCGATTATTTCACCCTCCTCTTCGGCTTCTCCCGCGTTGTCGGAATCTCTCGGCAAATCGTCTACGAGCGCTCTGAAGCTCGAGAAGGTAAGGGCGTTCCCATCTATCGCCCTAAATATATCTACTCTCCACCTTCTCTATCCAAAAAAGTCCTATAAGATCTGTTTGTTAAATTTATTTTTATAACTTATTTAATTAACAAACCGTATAAAGTATACTCGTTAACAAATGAATTTTATAATAAGTTTTTAACTATTTTGAGGTTTTATGTCGGTTCGTTTTCAGTCGTCTATAGATTTTATCATGAGAAACTCTATGCTCCCTTCTCAGCTTGTGGATCCAGAGCGTGACATAAGTCGTTTCCAACACCCTGTAACAGCACACCTCGTTGGGCCTATCATTGCGATAGCTATAGGAGTGTTTAGTGTCGCGGAAACAGTTGTTCGTGTAGTTACTCTTCCAGTAAATTTTATTCATATTATACGGATAAATCCTAAAGCTGCTTTTCGAAGACTTGGTCAAGACTTGTGTGAAGTTGCTAGATGTGCTTTAAGAGTGATTGCTTCTGTTGCTGGGTTTTTTATTGCTATTGCAGTCCCAAGAGCTCTCTTCCAGAGAGTATCTGATTCTTTATCAACTTTACAAACCCGATTTGACATGGTTCGCCACCAAGGAATGCAAGCAGGATTCTTAGAACAAGTGGGTAGAGTTGATCAACTAACCGGCCAAGTTGGTCAATTACAAGGCGAAAATGCACAACTTCGTGCGCAGCTAGCGGCTGATACTAATCTCAGAGAAAGGTATAATTTACTTCGTGACCGGGTAGCACTTATCCAACAAGCGTATATAGATCGAGGAATACAATTTCCGGGGTGCTCTGCAAGCTTCGCGGAGGCTTATCAAGGAATAAACCGTGATTCTCCACAAGGAAGAGCGCTTAAAGAGTATAATCTCAATTTTTGCTGGTTTTATAATCGGCAATTAAACGCTTACCATTTATTGGAACACGTAAGATCCAGCCCGATTGAAACAATAAGACAGAAAACAGTGGATGTTACAAGGGGAATAGAAGTTCTTAAACAAAGAATGATTGACACTTTGCGGGCAAATGGTTTCGCTGCGCCAGAAGTTGTAGCTCCTCCTGCTGCTGAGGCGGCTACTGGGTAGTAGTCAGCTTAGGCTTGGGGCCGCTGAGGGGTTTTTTGTTGGGGCCTGATTTGGGGTTGACGACATACCAGCGGTCTTTCATCCCTTGCCCTTTTACATCGCCCGGTTTTTTGTCTTGGGAGTAGTAGTAGAGGGGCCAGCCGTCGTAGGTAAGTTGCTGTGAGTTGTCCTTTCTGCGGGTGACGCCGAGGTGGCTGTTGGAGAGGGGAAGGGTCTGGTCTGGGGAGAGGATGAAGGGGGGCCATAGGGCAGCACAGGCATCGTAGCAAGTGCTACTTCCCTTATCGTCTGGAACAAAGATATAAAGAGTCATGCCATTATCATCGATGAGGATATCCCCAAGCTTCGGAGCATTATACACTTTGATCGTGATATCTTTTGTGTTTGCTACGGGTGAATAAGCAAACTCATTCGAAATAAGAGATAAGGCGACTATAGTTAAAAAAGAGAACATCTTAAAAGAGCCTCTTTTTGAAGAAGAATTGTTTGATGAATGAACCGCTTCGCCCACCTCCGAGGAGGCGGGTTTGCAGCTTGGCAAATCGTGCATTGTAAAATTAACCTGTCTTTCTTTTTCTATCCCAGTCGTTATTTTCTTTTTTGTGGCCGTGGTCGTTAGATTTCTTATTCCAGTCGTGGTTTTCTTTTTTGTGTTCTTGGTGTTGGCCTGGTTTTTTACTCCAGTCTAGATTTTCTCTTTTGTGTCCATGCTCTTGATCTGGTCTTCTATGGGCGTCTTGTCCTGGTCTCATTTTGTTTGGATTATTTGGTGCATGAGGACCTTGATTTCCATGAAAGTTCTGATTTCCATGAGATCCTTGGCCTAAGTGAGATCCCTGAGATACCCAGTGACCAAATTCTCTGTCCATATCTTGCTGTGAAACGTTGTGTCTTTGTTTGAGTTTGTGAGCTAGGCGCTCATAGGAGCCATGGATTTCTTTCATATCTTCATGAGTTAATTTAGGCCATTTTTGGCGGATTTTATCCTTCCAATGGTCCCAATTTTTCTCGAGTTGATCTCTATACATAACTCCCCCCTTAAGATTTCTTCGTTTTTTCTTGCACTCTAACTTAAATATACAGTAATTATAGGCAAGCATTTAAACTTTTTAGTGATGCTTGTATATCTAAAATCCTAAATTGGAGGTCATTATGGTAGTTAAATCTACTGCTAAGAAAGCTGTTAAGAAAAAAGCTCAACCTGTAGCTATAAAAAAAATGAAAAGAACCCCAGCTAAAAAAGCTTAAGGTTCTTTAAACGGCAGCACTTTGTGCTGTAGGCGGGCGGGGATTTCTATATCTAAAACGATGTCATTCTCGACATATTCAGACGAGATGACTCGCCCCTCCCGCATAAGTTCCGAAGCAAGGGCAAAATTGCTTTGGGGAATACGTAGATGGACATGAGCGCGTAAAGACGAAATCGCCTCAATCATTAAATCCTGAAGTTCTTGAAAACCAGTTTGATGAAGAGCAGAGATCGCAACTGTCCTAGGATAGGTAAGGCGAAATTTTTTGAGGATTTCAGGATCTTCGCATCGGTCAACCTTATTAAGAACCGTAATAATAGTCTTATCTTTCACCCCTAATTCTGAAAGGACGTGCAAAGTCGCCTCAGCTTGCTCCATAGCGGCTGGGTGGGAGACATCAATTAAATGGAGGAGTATATCGGTATAGAGAGACTCTTCCAAAGTGCTTCTAAAGGCTGCAACGAGGGTGTGGGGGAGTTTTCGGATAAAGCCGACTGTATCGATCAGAACGATTTTTTGGCGGTTTGGGAGAATAAACTGTCGAGCGGTGGTATCAAGCGTTGCAAAAAGCTTATCTTCGATCAGGACATCGGCCTCTGTTAAAGCATGTAAGAGGGTCGATTTTCCCGCATTGGTGTAACCGACAATCGCAAAGGTTGGGATTTGTGAAGAGAGTCGAAGGCTTCTTTGAACATCTCGGATACGTCGAATCTCTTCGATCTCATTCTCTAAAAGGGAGATTCGATCTTTAAGAATTCTACGGTCGACTTCAATTTGTTGCTCTCCAGCGCCACGAAAAGCTCCAGAGCCAGCACCACCTGCCCCTGTTCTTTGCCGTTCAAGGTGAGTCCACATCCGGCGAAGACGAGGAATGAGGTATTTATTTTTTGCGAGCTCAATTTGCAAAGAGGCTTCTTTGGTATGCGCCCGTTTAGCAAAGATTTCTAAGATCAACTCTGTGCGATTAATAACTGGGCGTTTGATCACCTCTTCTAAATTCTTCTGCTGGTTCGGTGTAATCTCATCGTCAAAAATTACAACTTCGATTTTCTCTTCTTCAACTTTTTTTGCAATTTCTTCGACTTTTCCTTTGCCGATGAAAGTTCCCGCATTGAGTGCTTTGACAGGGCAGAGGATAAAACTTGTCTCTACAAATCCAAAGGTTGTTGCAAGTGCTTTTAGTTCTTCAAGGTGTTCTTGACAACTTGCTGAGCTTTTACCTGAGAAGTAGACGCCTACTAAAAGACATGATACAGGATTTCCAAGAGTGAATAGTCCTTCTTCCATTTAGCGAATCTCCTTGGTAAAAGTAGCATAGTTTATAGGGACAATTTGCCCATCATAGGCAAGCGCGGTTTCTGGGGGTAAGTTTCTTTTAAAACTCTCTAAATCGATATCGTGAGAGATGTGGGTGAGGAGGGTCTTTTTGGGAGAGACTTTTTTGATGAAGTCTTTGGCTTCTGATAGAGAGAAATGCATAGCGGCCCCTTTTTCATTAATTGTGCCCAGGATTAGAAGGTCGAGTCCTTGTAGATGAGAGAAGATGGTTTGGGGGTATTCTTTAATGTCGGTTAAATAGGCAATCGATCCTATCCGGTAGCCAGTTACAGGCATATCGAGTTGGGTGTAGGAGAAGTAGGTGATGTCGATCCCTAGAAATGAGATAGAGCCTTCGCTTTGAGGGAGAAAGGTGGGGAGAAAGCGTTCGATTGCATAGGAAAATCTACTATGCAAGGCGTCATAAGAGCTTTTGGAGGTCAACATAGGAAGGGGATTGGCATCACGCATTGTGTAATAAGGGCGCATGTCGTTTAAGCCCCCAATATGATCCTCATGGGGATGGGTGATTAAAATACCATCTATGGAGTCGATGCGATAACGAAGAGCAACCTCTCGAATATCGGGGGAGGCATCTATAAGGAGCTTTTTATTTCCAATAGTTACTAACACCGATGGTCGTAATCTACGCTCTTCTGGAGCGCAAGAGGTGCACATCTTGCAGGAGCATCCTATTGCCGGGGTCCCAAGAGATCCCCCTGTGCCTAAAAAGAGAAGCTGAAATTGCATCCCACTATAGTAACATCTATGATAAAAGGCGTCTATGAGAAGCGCTAATCAGGGCATTGATACGTGGGGGGATTAGGGAGCTGCTGGGTCCCATTGCCTTGATTGATGACTCTAGCGCATCCAAGAAGGCTTGCATAAGCAATCAAGAAGAGAAAAAGAAAAGAGTTTTTTAGCTTATATAGTTTCATTGATATCTCCTCACCAGGTGTAACCAAGTCCAAGGCCTAGAGTGCCATCACTAAGATCCATTGCATGTAGATGTCTGTAAGAATAGGTTCCAAAAATGTTGAGAAACCAATGTCTTGGTATGTCAAACAAGATATTTGCACGTGCAACAAAGCCTACAGCGCCTCTGGAAGTTTTGGTCGGCCCAACGGCTATGGAGTTATGAATATAGACATAGGTCCCCTCTACTCCAATACCGCCGCCTACTTGAACCCGTTTGATAAAAGATTTTACAACGTCAATATTGCCCAAATCGAGGGGGAAAGTCAGAGAAAACCCAAGAGATCCTGGGATGAGGATCATGTAGGTGGAAAACTGCTCAGCCCCTAAAGTTCTCCCTGACTGTATAAAATAATTAGCATCTACCCAACCGTAGAGGTATTTAGCCCACTGGACACCCATCTCAAGTCCATAGATACCTCCTCCACCATAAATCTTTGAAATCGTCTGGTTAGTCGGCCAAAGATAAGCCCCTTTTGCCTGTATGTCAAAACACCACCACTGAGGGTCAGGGGGCGTTTCACAAACTGGAGGTGGAACACAAGGGAGAGGGGGCGGCGGTGGTTCTTGACGTTTTGTGCAGAAGACTCTATTCGAAGAAGCTAAAGTGGGGAGAAGCTCTGCATGAAGAGAGAGATGTAATGTAAATAAAAGAACAAGATATTTGGTCATTCAGTTCCTTGGATCACTATGGCGGGGTCTGATTTTAAATTGCCTGCTAGTGATCGTATTTCATAGGTGGAACCCTCCGGGGCATTAGCATCGTAGTAGTAAGTAACTGTGGGGCCAAGGCAGATTCGTTTGCCATCGTTTCGGATAATTTCATATCCAGTAGGTGTGAGGCTATTAGAAGGGGGCGGAGCCCAACTTAAATGATTATACGGATAAGTGCCTTGCGCTACTGTGATACTTCGAGCAAGAAAAGAAGAGCTTGTGGGAGCAAGAAGATTATAAGGGGAAGAGATAGAAATGCTGCTTAAGAGATCAGTTGATACTGTCGCTATAAGACTTGGTGCTAAAGGAGCGCTACCAGTCGAAATATAAGAGAGAACTTGCGCAGTAGTTGAGGAGGTTTTGTTTGTTACAAAGACTTGAGAGCCATCCGGTGATGCAGTGATTCCTAAAAAGAGGGTGCCGAGATCGGCTATTTTGATAGGGGTTGGGACAGCGAGATTTATAGCATAGGCTTTGCCAGTACCGCTATCATCTACTGCAACAAATAACGTGGTGTTATTTGGAGAGGTTGTAATTGCAGTGGGATCTGCTGGTGCAAGGGAGAGAAACGCTGAGATGGTCCCTCCGTTTATAGACATAGATACGATGAGGTTATTTGCCACATCTGTCATGTAGAGGGCGCCTTGTGCGGCAGTGATCCCATTGATCTGTCTTAAAGAGCCAAGGCCTAATAGAGTTTTAGAAAAGGGGTATAGAGTCACTTTGTATACTCGTGAATCAGTTGTATCGTAAGTGGTTACATAGAGAGTTCTTTCATCTGAAGAAATAGTCATCGCAGTAGCAGCTTCACTTCCGATAAGTGCTAGAGATCCAATTACTGTAAAAGCTGTTGTAGGACCGTCATAAGAGAAAGAGACAACTGTGCCATTTGTAAGAATAGCATAAACTAATCGTGATTGAGGAGCCGTAACCATAGCAACAGGGACAGCGGAAGCTCCAAAAAATTGACCGATCGTAGTGCTTGGGCTATTGGTTGGGCTTGTAAGGAATGTTTCCACAGCGCTAGAGTTGACATCTCCATCAGTCTCGAGCACAAAAAGTGAATAAACAGCCGATTGACAGAGCACTGAAATGCTGCAGCTAAAAAGTAAGAAGAGATATCTTGCTAACATAAACTGCATGCTAACAAAATTAGTTTTTTACTGCGAGCAGTATACTTAATCAATGTTACGCAGCCCCTAAAGTGGCTGCCTCTCAACTTTGGATATTTCCATAGAAAGTTAGTTTGCCGCTTTCTGTGCAACCACTCCCCCAAAAGTTAACTCTATTTTTATGCAAAGGGGCTGCTCTCGCATAGCCCCTCTGCACTCCCAATTGAGCCAATTCTGACTTCGACAAATCAAGCATCGCATCGGGCTCTTTGTCTAAAAGACAGCCTCGCCTTCTGAAAAAACCCTGCGGGCTTGCGATACTCGATTTCTCATTGCCATAATTGGCCTTCGGTTGTCCCTTCCACTTTG
>CAZBHP010000036.1:0-11051 GCA_964491795.1 uncultured bacterium
AGCGTGCCTGAAGAACAGGCTGATCCTAGAGATGTGATTACCCCTCGTTTATCTAGATTTAGTAGTAGGGTTTCCGCGTCTACTTCAGGAAAATAGATGTTGGAAACGTTTGTAGAGCGAGGATCTGTTCCATTAATAGCAATAGAGGGGATTTCTTCAAAAAGGCGGTGCTCAAAATAGTTACGTAAGCTCTCTACGTATTCTATGGTTTCTTTTTTTATCAGAGAAAGGGCTTTTGCAGAACCGATGATTCCGGCTAGATTTTCTGTTCCAGCGCGCATATCACGTTCTTGATGGCCTCCTATAAAAAGGGGAGAAATGCGATGTGGAAGGCGGACAATTGCAATACCTATCCCTTTTGGACCATGGCATTTGTGCGAAGAAAAAGAGATCCCCGAAACGCCAAGAGGAAGAGGAGTAAATAGACCTTTTCCCAAAAGAGCTACCCCATCAATAAGCAGAGGAACTTTCATTTTATAGGCTATAGAGGCAATCTCTTCGAGATCAATCTTCACACCTGTTTCGTTGTTAGCACCTGAGAGGAAAATAAAAGAGGTTTTAGAGGTGATGGCTTTTTCTACCAGAGAGGGCGAAGGAGCCCCTTTTTCGTCTACAGGGAGATAGACAATATCTTTAGTGAGACGTTTGATCGGTTCAAGAGCTGATGCGTGTTCGATCGCTGTTGTAATAATAGACCCAGGTTTTTTTTGGTAAAAACCTTGGATTAAAAGGTGGTTACTTTCTGTCCCCCCCGAGGTGAAAATAATTTCTTCGGGAGCAATCCCAAAAAACTCTGCAATTTCTCTACGTGCCGCTATAATGTGTGCCCGGGCTTCTCGGCCATATGAGGTTACACTTGATGGATTTCTTGGGATCCCATCAAAGTCATAATACATGGCCTCTAACACCTCTTTGACAAGAGGGGTTGTAGCGTTATTGTCAAAATATATTTTCATTTTTTAAGCTACTGTAAGCGCATCAAAAGCAGGGTAATATTGTCATGCCCCCCGCGAGTTTTGGCTTCGTAGATAAGTGCCTCGCCTATCTTAGAAAGGGAGGGAAGAGAAGTTGCTAATTCTTCTATCCGAGAATGGGGCACTAAATCTGATAGTCCATCAGAACACATCAGATATAGATCTCCTTCCTCAGCTATCTCGGTTTTGACCTCTGGTAAAACAGCAATAGAGGTGCCAATCGCTCTTGCGAGGACTTTCCGAGACAAGGATACGTTTTTTTCTTTTTCTTTGGTAGAAGAGAAAGTGTGGTCTTTTGTGAGTTGTTGTAACTCATAATTTCTTAAGCGGTAAATACGGCTATCCCCCACATGGGAATATACAACAGATTTTTTAAAAAAGAGCATGCTACATAAAGTTGTTCCCATCCCATATAAATTGGGATCAGAAGCCCCCAAATGATGCACCCAGAGGTTAGTGTTTTCAATTAGAGCCACCATGTGAGCTTCAATCTCTTCGTTACTCATTCCATGAGGCGGGTGAATAAAAAGATTTTGGATTGCTGAGCACATGTATTCAACAGTTCGTAAAGCAGCTACTTCTCCGGCGTTATGTCCTCCCATGCCATCAGCAAGAATAAAGAATTTTTCTTTCGGAAGTTCTCGAAAGACATCTTCATTGCTTTTGCGGATAAGCCCTACATCAGTGATGCCAAAGCTTTCGATGGTAAAGAGACTAGACACTGCTACCCAATTATTCAATAGAAATATTGATAATTCTCATAGCACTAATAAAATTGAATGTCACGTGTAAAAAGATGGAAGAAAAAAGAGATCTGGTCTTTTCATAGATAAACCCGAGATAAAGAGCAAACGTCAAAAGGGTTATAAGAAGAGTAATATTCATGGAAGATTGTTCGGGAGAATAGTGAAAAAGGGCAAATAGAAGACTTGAAAGGGCAATTGCTTTTATAGGGCCTAATTTTCGACGTAGCCACGATTGGAGAATCCCTCTAAATAGGTATTCTTCCATGATGGGAGCTGCGATAAGTATGGAAAAGAGAGCCACAAAGAGGGCATAGGGGGAGCTTAATGCGAGTTTTAAGTAGCGGACAGCTAACTGCTCTTTCTCTGTTAAGCCAAAAATCAGATCAGTAAAGGTTTGTGCAAGGTAAGAACTTGCGACAACTGCGGGTATGGCAACTACCCAGGTAAGGATTCCCATCCCTATATCTTGAAGTGGCGATTTTGAGAGGGGGAATTTTTTATCCTTCCAAATTCGCAAGAGGTCTTTTTTGTCTTGATAAAGGATGCTGTACAGACATAAAAAGAACACAGCAGAGAAGAAAATGGCTATTTGTGAAATAGAGAGCAGAGTCGATCTATTTTCAATCTTGGTGTAGCGCAATAAAAACTCCACAACAAGGGGGGCAAACAGCTGGTAGGAGGCGATAAAAATAAGAAAAATAGCAAGACAATCAAAAAAGCGCACCTTGGGTCCTTCAAACTCTTTGAAAGGAAGAGAGAAAAAGTTTTTCAAGTAGGCGATCCACGTTGTGATCAGTGTAATAGCAGCAAAGAAGATGAAGAGGCTAAGATTATCAAATAAGGACATAGTCGTAAGAGAAGATAGAATCATCATTGCCATTTAGCCAAAAGAATATAATCTTCGATTTGTTTAGAGACCCTTTTCAATAAGTCTGTATGAGCTGAATTAATCATAGAGAGGTAAAGAGCGACTTTACTCCATCCCCCTTTTTTGGTCTCGAAAGAAGCAAATCGCCACGGGATGTGGAAAGTTTCTTGAAAAAGCTCTTGTAAGACTACTTTTGGTTTTTGTGTCCGTAAATCGAGAATTTTGACTCGCAGTGACATATCTAAGCTGTAAGATTGGACAAAAGAGAGATTACTTTCTTTATTAGGAGTTAAATGGTGTTCGATGAGTTCTACGAAAACAAGGAATTCTGTAGGAGAAGCTGATTCTTTAATCCACTCTATGTCATCTAAAAAAGGGTTGTTTTCGGAAGTTGTATGCTTTGCAAGCACTTCAAAATCAAGGGTGAGATAGAATTTTCCACAATAAAATAGGCGCGAGAAAAGATTTTGGGTTAATTCATTTGAAAGATCAAAGGAGGCTTTTTCATTGCTGTGATCGAAAATGGGGACAAGAGCCACTTTAGGCTTGGGAGTTCCATCCTCATGATGGGTTAATTGAGTTGTGTAAGAAAGATTTGTTGTCGGGGTGCAAGAGCAAAAAAACCCCAAAAGAAAAAAAAGCGATGCCCATCTACTCATATTCTTTAAAATAGCAAAAAGAATTATCTTCGACAAGCAATTAGGGTAGATTTAGGGGCAAGGATAAGAGATTGAGAAGAGGGAATCAGGTGTGTGGTGACTAAAAGATCAAAGTGCCCGTCCACTAGAGGGAGTAAATCTATTTCTTGATCTTTGCGATTACATCCAAATAATATAGTGTTGTAAAGCAAGAGGATGAGAATGTCATTTTCTTTACGTAAAGAGACAATCTCTTTTTCTTTTAGGTGCTTAGTTTGGAATAAATGAGGTATACTTAAGCGCATTGAGAGCACTTTTTCTACGAAAGAAAATATAATGGCTCCTTCTTCCTCTTCAATCCCTTCCCAATTTAACCAGTTTATTTCGGTATCTTGGCAATAAGGGTTGTTATTTCCAAACCGTGTTGCCCCTATTTCATCTCCCATAGTAAGCATAGGAATCCCATGCGAGGTAAGATTAAGAAGGTGAAAATTGAGTATTTCTATCAGACGATTCTGTTTGATCTTAGGGTCAAGCGTCGGCCCTTCTACACCGTGATTGTAAGAGAAATTGTAATTGTCCCCATCGCGATTGTTTTCTCCATTTTCCTCATTGTGTTTATGATCGTAAGAGACCAAATCGCGAACCGTAAAGCCGTCGTGGCAGGAGATGTAATGAACATAGTGGTGGGCGCCTTTATCCTTGCAAAGGCTTTTAGAACCTAAAAAAGCCTCTTCAAAGAGGGTAATATTATGGAGCTCCCCTTTAATAAACTTTCGTACATCAGTTTTATAGTTTCCATTCCATACGTAGGCATCTTGTAGAGGAAAATGGTCTAAAAGAAAGGCCCCTCCACAATCCCAGGGTTCTATAATCAATTTGGTATGAGAAAAAAGGGGGTCATCTTCAAGAGCTTTAAATAAAGGGGGAGTGGTAAGGATAGATCCGTCCTTTCCACGAACAAGGGCTCCGCCTAAGTCAAAACGAAAGCCATCAACGTGACACTCTTCTACAAAATACCGCAAAGAAGAAAGGATGAGATTCATCGATGCTAAGCTATTGGCATGAATAGTATTACCACACCCTGTGTAGTTTGTATGTTCACCATGCGGCCCTAAGATGAAGTAACTTTGCTTATCAATTGAGGAAAGTCCTGATTTCTCAGAAACATGGTTGTAAACTACGTCGAGGATAACTTCAATCCCCAGACGGTGGCATTCTTTCACAAGTGTTTTAAACTCAGACAAGCTTGAGAGTCTGCCGTCATTGGATGCATACCGTTTCATAGGAGAGAAGAAGTTTAGGCTCATGTAGCCCCAATAATTACAGAGCCTTTTACCTGTCATAGGATCTATAAAGGGGTTTTCATTTTCATCAAATTCATGAATAGGAAGGAGTTCTATGGCCGTGATCCCTAAATTTTTCAGATAGGGAAGCTTTTCAATCATCCCTAAAAAAGTCCCTTTATGATTGACTTTGCTTGTCTTACTTTGTGTAAAACCACGCACATGCATCTCATAGATAATAAGGTCTTCAGGAGGGTGGCGAGGTGGTTTTATCCCATCCCACAAGAAAGTATGATCATACGTTAACTGGCATTTAGGGATAAAAGGGGAAGGGGTCCCCCAAACTGCTGAAGTAGAAAGGGCTTTTGCATAGGGGTCTAAGACGAAAATTCCATCTACTTGAAAAAGATATTCGGTCTCGGGAGGGAGGAGTGGAAGGATTTGTTTCCACACATCTAGACCCTCTTTTTGAAGAGGAATGATCTGGAAAGGGGTGTCAGTCTTAGGATAGTAAAGTGCAATCGACACAGAATGAGCAGTTTTTGAAAAAAAATTTATTTCTAGAGTCTCACTCTGTTTTGTGATACCAAGTAGAGGTAAGGTCTTTATTGCTTTCATGTTTAACGTACCTTAACAAGCAGAGTGGAAAAATCATAGAAAAAAATTGTGTCGTATTGTATAAACGTAGGCAGTTAACCACAAGTGAGCGCAGGAATTCCATTAAGGAGGGTGAATGTCACTAGAAAACGCAGAGCATAATTTAAAAGAATTTGGAAAGGAATTAAACCTAGGGGGACTTGCGTTTGATGAGAATCATACGTGTATCTTAGGAATCGATAATACATTCTCTCTCCATTTGACTTACGAACCTAACTCAGATCGCCTTTACTTGTATTCTCCGATTTTGGATGGTTTGCCCAAAGATCCAAAGACTTTGCTTCTCCTCTATGAAACTCTCCTAGAAGGTTCAATGCTCGGTGGTCACATGGCAGGTGGTGGCATAGGTGTTGCCACTAAAGAAGAACTCATCCTCATGCATTGTGTGCTTGAGATGACTTCTGCCGACCCATCTACCTTAAGAAGGTTCGCTCCTATTTTTGTGGAGTCTGTCGAGAAATGGCGTGAAATTGCACAAAAAATCGTTGAAGGACGTTTTGATAAAGAACGAGATGCTCCGAAACTTGTGCCTCCTGTAGGTGGAAGACCTGGTCAGGGCGGTCAAGGTGGACATCATGGCGGTCAAGGTGGTCACCACCAGAAGCCGGGTGATTCTTATATTAAAATCTAGAAAATGCCACTACAAGCTCTCCTTTTCATCAAAGGAGAGCTTTTTGCTGTAAAAAAATAGAGGGAAAATTTCACAAGGCGGTTCAAAATGACGCAAGCATCTAAAAAACTTATTAGCACATCTCATACCGCCCGTGCTTGGATTATTTGGTCTCTCAGCGCTTTTTTTATGTTTTATAAAAACGCTTTGGAAATTTCTCCAAGCGTTATGAATAACCCTCTCATGAAGTCTTTTGGAATTTCAGCAGTAGACCTTGGAAATTTAGCTGCTAGTTACTTCTACGCCTATTTGCTCCTCCAAATACCAGCTGGGCTTTTAATTGATAGGATTGGTCCCCGAAAGGTCACATCGATTGCTATTATCTTATGCTCTGTGGGTAGTTTAATTTTTGCCTCTGCAGAGAGCTTTACAGTGGCAGTAGCAGGTAGATTTATGACGGGAGTGGGTGCTGCTTTTGCTGTGGTAAACTGTTTTAAATTAATTGCTAATTGGTTTCCTCCTAAGCGAATCGCCATAATGGTTGGTTTGATGATGACTGTTGCTATGCTAGGAGCAGTAGGAGGCCAAGCGCCACTTTCTGCTTTAATGGATGCTTTTGGCTGGCGCCAAGCGATAAACATCATTGGATTTACAGGTCTTCTTCTTGCCTGTGTTTTTTGGCTTGTAGTTCGTGATAAAGCTCCTAATCACCAGGCAGAGAAAAATGTTACTTCAGAGAAATTTTCTCTTTGGGGAAGCCTTAAAAAAGTTTTATCGTCTAAACAGTCGTGGGCACTCTCTTTTTATAGCGGCTTTGCTTATGCTCCTGTGATGATTTTTGGGGGGCTCTGGGGAGTTTCTTACATTGAAGAGGCTTTTGGATTATCTAAAAATATTGCGGCTCAGTCGGTCTCTATGATCTTTATAGGCTTTGCTTTTGGAGCCCCTATTTTTGGATGGTGCTCAGATTACTTAGGAAAACGAAAAGTTGTGATGTTTTGGGGCACCCTTTTAGCTCTTATAACCATTTCTTCAGTGATCTACTTGCCCGAGCTTTCTCAATTTGCCCTTACAAGTCTTCTTTTCTTGTTTGGCTTTGCAATTAGCAGTTTCCTTTTGTGTTTCACAATGATCCGGGAAATCCACAGCATAGCCCTTGCGGCCACCTCTATTGGCTTTATGAACGCTTTTGACGCTCTTTTTGGGGCTTTTTCAGATCCTCTTGCAGGAAAGCTTCTAGATGCTACCTGGGATGGTAGGATGGCCGATGGCGCTCGAATCTTTTCAGCCTCTGCCTATAAACTGGCCTTTTTGATTATCCCGGTGTATCTCTGTTTGGCTCTTCTTTCTGTGCTTGCCATCCGTGATACTCGACCTCGGGCATCTTCTCCTCCTTCAACTCTTCCTTAAGAGGTTTTCTTAAGAGAAGGGGGGGCCTTTGTATGCAAAAACGGTAAAAATGAGGAATCCTTTCTCCAAAAACTGCTCTCAATGTAAGGGAGCAATTGCAAGGTCCGATTCCTGCTTGTTTTATCCGAGCTGGCCATTTAGAAAGAGCTAGAAGATCCCTTCGATCATGTAGATCGATCCAAATTACTCTGATTTTGCGTAGAATGTGTTCACTTACATCCCAAGGGACGTTTTCTTTATGAAATGTGAACACCTGATCTGGGGCATACAATACGACAATGTCTCCAGCGTGTAACCAATCTATAACCTCCTCAACTTTCCCAGTGAATTTAGGCAAAAAAGTTCTTAGGGTGCAAGCTATTGCCACGGATCCTCTCTATATCTTTAAAAAAAACTTAATAATATATAAAATTTTTAAAAAGGGAAAGTGAAAACTAAATTTTTGAAAAAAGGGTGCGGAGTTGATTCATATGGTAGGTGATATCGGGATCCTGAGAGGCTATTCCTTGTGAAATAAGCTTGATACTCGACATTACCGTAGAGTGGTCACGGTGAAAAATATCGCCAATTTTCATAAAAGGGAGGTGCAGCTCTTCTCGGAGAAGATACATCGCAATTTGACGAGGTAAAACCGACTCGCGAAGTTTAGATTTACTTAAGATGTCATCTTTACGGATACCAAATGTAGAAGATACAAATTCGAGGATTTTTTCAGGGGTAAGTGCATGTTTTGCATTTTCTCTAAAAAGTTTGTTTAAAACAGGTTCTAGAGAGACAAGCTCTAAAGAGAGGCGGCGCATCTCTCTTTCTTCTGCAATTGTAGATAAGGCTTTGCAGAGCGTAATTGGATTGGTGAAATGTTTGAGAAGATACTCCTGGATGTTTTTCTTAAGGGGGAGGTTATAAAACTGGGCTCTTTGCTTTAGAATTTCCGCTAGGATTGAAGGATCTTCTGCTTTTTCAAAAGGGAGCGAGATTCCCCATTCGAACCTGCTAATTAACCTGTCTTCGATATACTCTAGAAGCCTTGGATGAATGTGGGCAGAGAGAAGGATTTGTTTTCCTTCCGTGTGGAGGGTGTTAAATGTATGGAAAAGCTCTTCTTGAGTTGCGTTTTTTCTTCCAAAGATCCCGACATCATCAATGATCAAAACATCGACACCGCGATAGGCTCTACGGAATTCAGTCATTACACCGGCGCGGATCGCATTGACCACATGTGAAGTAAAGGTCTCTCCCCGGACATAGAGGACTTTTTTATGATGTTTTTGGAAAAAGAGAGCTGCTGCCATTAAAAGGTGTGTTTTGCCAGAACCGGCAGGGCCGTAGATATAAATAGGATTGCATGTTTCTCTCGGCTCTTCACTTTGCCCCGTTTGCAGGTTATAGCCTAAAAGGCGGGCAAAACTTTCAAAGGGACGTTTATTTTTCTTAGAAGGGACAAACTGGGAAAAGGTGGAAAAAGGAAGTAAGGGGTCACTTTCAAAAGAGAGGAGATGAGAATAAGGAAGTGGATCTACTTCTTCAGAAGGAGAAGCAGCAGGGGCTTCTCCGGTGGTTAGATGGATTTTGATAGGGTGGCTGTTTGAATTGAGAAAAGATTTCTTAGCAAAAGGGAGAATATGCTCTTCTACCCAGCCTGCTTGAAAAGGGTCTATGGCTTGTAAGTAGATATTACAAGCATCAAAACGGACAATTTTTAAAGGACGGACCCACTTGTCCACCGCTGTTTTGCTGAACTTGTGCTCTAGAACCTGTAAAAACTCGTTCCATGCTTGCATGGTCTATGCGCGTGAACCTTGTTTTTTCATGATGAGCCACTGTTGCAAAACACCGAAAATTGTTGAGAAGATCCAGTAAATGTTAAGACCTGATGGCATGTTATAAAAGAAGAAGGTAAAAGCAATTGTCATGATATTACCGATCTTTTGCATCTGTTGTTGTTGATCAGAAAGGGGTTTATTGCCTTGCTGTTTTGTCCCCATTTTTTGTTGGAGATACATTAAAGGGCCTAAGATGAAAGGGAGGAGATGGAAGCAAGACCCCAGAAAGAAAATGGGATGACCCCAGCAGAAAAGAGTATCTGGAGCAGTTAAGTTGTCAATCCAACCTGGGATAAAAGAGGCCCCTCGTAGCACAAAGCTTGTCTTTAAAAGATCAAGCATACCGAAGAGGAACGGGATCTGAATTAAAAAAATCAGACATCCGGCAAAAGGATTAGCCTTTTCATTTTTATGAAGCATCGCCATTTCCATTCTTTGCCGCTCCGGATCGTTTTTATACTTTTCCTGTAGAGCAGTAACTTTGGGGGCGATTTTTTGCATCTTGAGCGTCGATTTATACGACCAGGTATTGAGAGGGTAGAGGATCACGCGTAAAGCTAATGCAAGTAATATGATTGAGATTCCCCAAGAGTGGGTTATGAAATAGAAAAAGCGCATCAGAAGGAAAAGAACTTTTGAGATAGGCTCTAAAATAAATGCGAACCAGCCGTGCATAGTGACTGCTTTCTCGAAATGGGGATTTCTTCCTTCGCTAGCTGCAAGGGATTTGTCAACCTTTTCTAAAAGCCGGACATCAAAAGGGCCTGCAAAAAAGTTCCAGGTTACAGTCTCATTCTCTCCGGAACTTGGAAGAAAAATTTGATAGCCCGGGTAGTTTGCCGCAGGGTAGGTATTGTAATCACTATCAATCAGAGTTAAGCGAGAGGGGATATCTTTTCCTGGAACTATTTGAGTGATTACCCCGTCATCAACTGGGCTTAAAGGGTCGAGGATCATCCCAAAAAAGCCGTTGGAGTTCGAAATCCAATCGGGGTGCAATTCGTGTTGAGCCCGGGTTTTAGGAAGCCCCATTTTAACAATTTTCCCTTTTCTCCCGTTTGATGTGTAGGTCTGCATAAGGGGAGAATAGGCTCCAGAGAGGAGTTCTACTTCTGGAAATCCGGTAGAGAGCCAAAAGTTTCTACCACTTCCCCGAGCTGTTGTAATTTCAAGATTAAGAGTATAAGGGGACCCTTCTACAAGTGTGTAGCGCTTAGTGATACCGCCAGAGGTAAAGGTGATACTTTTTGAATCAAATGAAGAGACCTGAAAGGAGAGGGGTGCTGCTTCTAAATCAGAGGAGACTAAAGCCGTTGCAAAAAACTTCGAAGGCATGCGGTAGAGATAGCCATTATCACTTTTTAGAAGGCTTCTACGTAGAAGCGGAGTGTAGCCTCCCATGCTAGGCTCTTTACGTATAACCTCTCCTCCTTCCACTATCTTGTAGTTACTTAAAGGGAAACGGGCATTGGGGGTGTAGTTTTTTTCGATCGCTTGGTCAAATTCAATAGAGTGGACAATGCTTTTAGGGTGGTCTGCATTTCGAAAGGGGAGGTTAATTTCAGCAATGGCCCCATCAGAGGCAGAGAAAACCACTTGAAGAGTCTCATTTTCTAAAACATAGTATTCAGCGCGATCTTCATAAGTTGCGACCGTAAGAATACGGGCATCTTCTTCTTGCTGTGTTTTTTCAATTCTAGCTTTTTCAGCTTCTTTCTGAGGCTCTTGGTAAAAGAAGTAATTGTTTAACAGGAAAAAAGATGTTGTTAAAACAAAACCAAACAAAAACGTCCTCTTATCCATTCGCTCCACTCTGTAAAAATTTTAATCAAAGAGATTAGGGTAGCATATTTTGTGCTATTAGGGAAGCATTCTTGACAAAGAACCCTTGTGGAGGCAAAAAATTGAAATTTACCAATCTTTTATGCTGAAAGATGCGATCTTTCGAGAGGAGAAGTTATAAAAACCCTCTCTTTAAACCCGATTGGCTACTTATTTCATCCACTAGGCGGCTCTCTGATGGATGAGATTTGCTAAAT
>CAZBHP010000037.1:0-6321 GCA_964491795.1 uncultured bacterium
GAGTTAATTTTGTCCCTGCAACGAAGTGGAAGGGACAACCCAAGGCGAGATATCGGAAAGAGAAATCGCTTTTTATCGCGAGGAGGCTGTCTTTTAGACGCGACGAGCGAACGCAAGCCTAGGCTTTTGCCTAAGGCTTAGGGTGAAAAGCGATTTATCGAACCGAGATTCCGCCCAATGGTGGGTGTGGGAGGGCTCAAGCGGAGCAGCCCTTCCACAAAACTCATCTCTCTTTTATGACACGTTTTGTTGAGAAGATGAGCAAACACCTATAAAAACCTTATAAACTATAGCCCCTGTTAACAATAGAGCGAATCGAGCCTATCTGAAAATAGATCCTTAAACAACTTGAATATAAGATGGCAAAGCTAAGAAAATATGAGCTTGTGTATTAGTCGGAGAAACTTAAAGGTGAAGAAAGGAAGATATGCTTGATAGTGTCTTACGTGATTTAGAAAAACATTTGGGAATTACTCCTGTTAAGGGGAGTAATGAGATGAAAGGATTTCACCTGTTAGAGATAAGTGGAAATTTTGAGGTTTGGGTAAAAGAGTTAGATCCAGGAGTCTATTTTCATGCAAAAATTGCATCCACATTCATTCCTAGAGATCGAGAAGCCTTTTATATTTATTTAATGAAAGCTAATTTTCTCGGTCAGGGCACAGGAGGAGCCGCTATTGCGATCGATCCTGATGAGAAGTTCTTGACACTCTCTCTTTCTATCGCCTATGAAGTGAACTACAAGCTCTTTAGAGATAAGTTAGAAGAATTCGTTAATTATTTAGAGTACTGGAGAAAAGAGATCAAAAACCATGAGATGCCACGTGAAAGTCTCTAGACAATTATGTAAGAAGAGCATATGTTATTTATGGCTCTTTTTCGAATTTAAGCAAAGCAATAAGGTTTAGGTAGTGAGCGCATATTTCATTCGCGAAGATGGTCCTTTTGTAGGAAGCGTTGTATCTTTTGACGAAGGCACTGAGTGGCTTTTGGGAAGAGATCCTTCTCTTTCTACCGTTGTTATAGAAGACCCAATGGTCTCTCGCAAGCATGCTCGCCTCTTTGTTGAAAATGATCTTTTTTATCTTGAGAACTTAAGTAAAGTTAACCCTATTCAGATCAATGGCGAACTCTTTGAAGAAGCAAGAGTTTTAGAAGAAGGCGATGAAGTCCAAATTGGCAATACTGTTTTCCGTTTCACTTATGAAGAGCCCTCGGAAGAATCATCTCCTCTTGAAGTAGAAGCCGAAATACCCTCTCCACCAGAACCCTCACACAAACCTGACTTTATGCCTTTTCTGATGCAAGAAGAGAGCCGCTTTTTGATTAAAGTGGTAGCAGGTCCAAATCAAGGTGCAGAATTTGGGATGAACCCAGGAGACAGCTATGTGATCGGTAAAGATCCCCATGTAGCTGATATCATTTTTCAAGATTTGAGCGTCTCTCGTGAACACGCAAGACTCTCTATCACCTCTGATAATGTGATCACGGTAGAAGATTTACAAAGTCGCAACGGCACTCTTCTCAACGGCGCTAAAATTGATGAGACAAAAACAGTTCATTCTCAAGATCTTTTATCTATGGGAACCACTTCTTTTCTTCTTCTTGATAGAGAAGCTAGTGAAGAGACTATCTATTCTCCAACGCATATACCCTCTAGAGAAGAAGCTGCATTACCGATTAGCACAGAAGAGCGTCTAGAAGATGAATCTTCTCCTACCTCTTGGAAAGAGACCTTTATCCCTACAAAACATCTTATCCTAGCTTCCATCTTCTCTCTTTTGATTACAGGGGGCCTGATTAGTCTTCTTGCCCTTTTTAGAAGTCAAACTGTTGTGGTACAGACTCATGACGAGAAAGGGGAGATCCAAAAAGCCCTCTCTTCTTTTAAAGGGGTTCAGTTTTCCTACAGTCCAAGCACGGGGATGGTTTTTTTAACAGGACACGTACTCACCAACTTAGAACATAATGAGCTCCTTTATCTTTTAAACCACATCCCTTTTCTTACTAGGATAGAAGATAATGTAATTGTCGATGAAGGGGTATGGGAAAGTATGAATGCCCTTCTTTCTAAAAATCCTAATTGGCGTACAGTCATGATTACCAGCACAGAGCCGGGTCGATTTATCATCCGAGGATTTTTACCCACAGAAGAGGAGGCAAGCGCTTTACAATCGTATGTAAACCTGCGCTTTCCTTACTTAAATCTCCTTGATAATCAAGTGGTTGTTGAAGATACCCTGCAACGCCAAATTCAAAATATCCTCCTTGAAAAGGGATTTGCTAATGTGACGTTTCAGCTTACAGGGGGCGAATTAATCCTAGCTGGAAGGGTTCACGAACAGGAAGAGAAACACTTTCGCTCGGTATTAGAGACGATCGAAGATATCCCAGGTATAAGACAGGTCAGAAGTTTTGTCATTTTCACTTCTATATCAACTGCTCGTATCGATTTGACTTCTCAATACCAGGTAACCGGTAATACCCGACTTGGAAGCGTAAGCCTCTATGTCGTTATCAATGGACGAATTCTCTCTCAAGGAGATACACTTGATGGGATGGTAATTACAGAAATTAACTCTAAGGAAATTTTCTTAGAAAAAGACGGCGTTAAATATAAAATTGACTACAATCAATCTTAATTGTTATGCCGTAATTATAAAGACATGAAGATTTGGGGGTTTTAAGATTATGTTCGGTTTAGATAGAGGGGGGAACAAAAAAGAGCCGATGTTTGCGTTCGACCTCGAAAAAGACCTTCAAGACGACAACAAGCAACGACAGCTTGTGCAAAAGGTTGAAAAACATATCCAAGAGATCAAAACAGAGCTTCGCAAAGGGACCAAGGTAGAGGATTTTGAAAAACTCGGCCTTCTTCTCCACGGATACTCAGCGCTTTTAAAAATACTTACACAACCTCATAAAAAACACAACTAAGAGGAATTTATGCCATCATCCCCATGGGCTTCGATCACTTTTTCAACACTGATTAGTAAGTATCAGAAATTGCAGTCGGCTGTAACTTCAATGGTTCGCTCCGTTGCAAGCCGTATGAGCGCTGCAACTCCTGGTAAATTCCTTCTCCTTCAGTTTGCAATGTCTCAAGTAACGCAGATTGGAGAATCGATCTCTAACATGCTCTCTCAGGTAAATACAGTCATTAGTAACGCAATTAGAAACCAAAAAACGCAATAATTTAAGTTAAGGAGCCTCTATGAGCAACAGTTTATCTCATTTCAAAGAAGACTTTTTTCTCCTTCTTGAAGCTGGATTCATTGCCGTAAATAATGCTGACGAAGACTCTGCGATTAAACTCTTTAGAGCCTCTGAACTTCTTCGCCCCGAAAACAGCCTCCCTCGGGTTGGCCTTGGCTACATGCACTTATGCAAACTTGAGCTTAAACAAGCATCTGCTTTATTTCATGAAGTGATTGCTAAAGAGCCTCACAATGACATGGCTAAAACCTTTTTGGGCATTTGCCTTAGCTTGACCCCTACTGAAATGGGGAAAGGGGAAAAAATTCTAGAAGAGACTGCACATGCCTCTCACGATAAAGACATTAAAAAACTTGCAGATACAGCAATTGACTTTGTCGACACTTACGTGAAAAAAGCGCCATCTCCCCTTGAGCCTCACAAAAAGAAGAAAAAATAATGGCAGATTCTCTCCCTGGCAAAGTGCCTGACATTGACAAGGCAAACGCTACACCCGCAATCACTCCAGGAGAAATCAAGGGCCCGCCTGACCAGAGTAAATTTTCTTCTTATATGAAGGATGCCCCTTCATCTAACGCACCGCAAAACACTCAGCAAATCACCCCCATGCAATTACAGAGTAAACCTGTAGCTGCAACACCCCCTACCCTCGCAACCGTACAAGGCCAGATGCAAACAGCATCGGGCACCCTTGGTGATCTAAAGAATCAGCTCCACACAAAAGGGTTAAAATTTAAGCAGTCCGATAAATACGCGTTGCGCAATAAACTAGGCGATGCCAACACTTTGATTCGGGGTGCAGCTGAGCGGGCAGGAGTAGATGTCGGTGCTCCACCTGAGCTTGCGACAAAAAAAAACCCGGTTACTAAATTTCTAGAGCTTGTCACTGACGGTCAAACACAGCTCAATTCTGCCGCAGAGACTCTTAAGAACTTAAACACATCTGGAGAATCTCTAGATCCAGGTGCTCTTCTCCTTATCCAGGTCAAATTGCAAAAAGCGCAGCAGGAGCTTGATTACTCCTTCATCCTCGGGAAAGCGGTCGACATGATTAAAACCTTGATGAACGTCCAAATTTAAGATACATTTAACCCCAGAGAGAGAATAAGAGAGAAAGGCAAGAATTTCCAGCCTCAGGATTTCGCTTATTGCTTAACGCAGAGGTCGCAGAGAGGATATGTAACAGCTTCGATAGGTTTAACCGCAGAGAACGCGGAGAAAAAATATCTTTATTTTTCTGTGCCCTCTGCGGTTAATCTTAAGTAATCTGTTAGATATCCTCTCTGCGTCCTCTGCGTTACAAAATAAGAAAAAACGCGGAAGAGATAAACCTTATCTATTTTCTTTCTCTCTCAGCGGTTATATAGGGATTAGTATGAGCAATGACAACTTCTTTGATTTTGACACCGGGACTTTAGAGGATAGACTCTCTGATGTCGAGCTTACCTCAGTCCACGGACGTATTACAGAGGTTGTGGGCATGCTTTTAAAAGCCATCATCCCCCGGGTGAAGATGGGGGAAGTGTGCATGATCAAACGGGAGGGTCCTCCGCTCCTTGCTGAAGTTGTCGGCTTTACAAAAGAAGAAGTGTTTCTCTCCCCGTTAGGAGAGATGTCTGGAGTTAGCCTCTCTTCAGAGGTAGTCCCTTTAAACACTAGCTTACATATTCGGGTAGGGTCAGAACTTTTAGGGCGGGTTTTAAATGGGATTGGAGAGCCGCTCGATGAAGATACAAAAGGGCCTCTTCACCTAGAAGAGACCTATCCCGTGATCAATGCTCCTCCAGATCCTCTCAAACGGCGTAAGATCACAGAAAAACTCTCTGTAGGTGTCCGCTGTATTGATGGTGTTCTCTCTTGCGGAGAAGGTCAAAGGGTGGGTATTTTTGCAGCGGCTGGAGGTGGTAAATCAACTCTTCTCGGTATGATTGCTCGCTATGCCCGGGCAGATATTAATGTCATTGCGCTCATTGGAGAGCGAGGACGCGAAGTTCGTGAATTTATAGAAAATGATTTGGGAGAAGAGGGTCTTGCCCGTTCAGTTGTAATTGTCTCTACATCTGATCAATCAGCGCAGCTTCGGATCAATGCAGCCTATGTTGGGACCGCTATCGCAGAATATTTCCGCGACCAGGGAAAGAAAGTAATTTTCATGATGGACTCTGTCACCCGTTTTGCAAGAGCCTTGCGTGAAGTAGGCCTTGCAGCCGGTGAACCTCCTGCTCGTGCAGGATTTACCCCCTCTGTATTTGCCACTCTCCCACGACTGCTCGAGCGCTCAGGTAACTCTGATGTAGGATCAATCACCGCCTTTTATACAATCCTTGTAGCAGGGGATGACATGAATGAGCCAGTCTCCGATGAGGTCCGCTCCATTCTAGATGGGCACATCATCTTATCTAGTGAACTTGCCCGTCAATACCACTACCCCGCAATTGATGTCTTATCCTCTGTGAGTCGTATTTTATCCCATATCGTTTCTAAAGAACACCTGCAACTCATCGGTAAAATCCGAGAAGTTCTCGCCAATTACAAAAAGAACGAACTCCTTGTCCGGATTGGTGAATACAAACCAGGCTCTGACAAAAATGCCGATTACGCTCTCAAGTATATCGATAAGGTAAACCACTTTCTCAAACAAGGTGTCGATGAAAAGTGCACCCTTGAAGAAACTTTGCAACAACTCCACGCCCTCTTCCGATGATCTTAACCACAGAGAGAGATTGGGGAAAAATGCTTAACGTTTCAGCCCCCTCAAGATTTCCCCCTTTTTATAACGCAGAGATGACGAAGCTAAAAAGCTACAAGGGATTAATCGCAGAGATCTCAGAGGGAATATTTTTCTTTTTTTCTCCGCGTCCTCTGCGGTTAAACCTAAACGATCTGTTACCGATTCTCTCTGCGCTCTCTGCGTTAAAATTTTCTGCACCCTCGGTGGTTAGACAACGAGGTAACTAATGAATATGAAAAAACCGAAATATCCCCTCGAAGAGATCGCCCTCATCAAGCAAAAACGGCTCGAAGAGTCGGAAAAGTTACTCAAAGAAAAAAAAGAGATCCTCAACAAAGAGAAAGAAAAGCTACGCCAAGCTGAGGAGAAACTCA
>CAZBHP010000037.1:6331-8155 GCA_964491795.1 uncultured bacterium
AAAAAAGTCAAAAAAAACTCAAATAAGTCAAAAAAACTCAAAGAAGTCAAAAAACACAAATACGATAAGATACGCCAGTATTTAAAAGAAATGGATGAGGGCACCACCTCCGATAAGATTCAGATCCATGAGCGTTACATCAAAAAAGTGGTAGAAGAACAGGTTAAAGCCGAAGAGAAAAAGGTCGCCGATCAACAAAAGATGGTGAAAAAGGCTGAAGAAGAAGTTGAAAAAGCACGGCAAAACTATCTTAAAAAGAATCAAGAAGTTGAAAAAATGAGACTCCATCGTCAAGAATGGAGCTTAGAGATTGCGAGAGAAGAGGTGCGAATAGAAGCCTCTGATACTGATGAGATCGGCTCTAATAGCGACAGTGCTCGCCGTAAAAAAGACAAGCACCATCGGATGAAAAAAGAGCGTTAGCTCTATCTAATTACACAAACCCTAGATTTGATTTGCAAAAAGCGCTCGTCCTGCTCCTAGACCCATTGCCGGAGGGGCTACACCCCCTCCTCCACCCTCTAATGGAACAAAACGAGTGGGTTCCCATACGCCCTGCGCATGATTAAATTCTTGTACAGCTCTGAATCCCCGAGGAGCTCTTTGAGGCGTTGGGGGCACTACTGCTACAGGTCCAGCTACTGGAGGCGTGACCCGTCCTTCTCCTGCTCTTGTAAATCGCTCTAAGGCTATACCCCCTACGCGTTCAGCTAGAAGATCTCCGTCTGGTAAAGGAGGTGCACCTGGCGCTCCCATCACCAAACCCGCCACTCTAAAAGGTCCATACATATCTCTTTCTAAACCAGCTCCAAATGCCATATAAATCCTATTTTTTATTTTTAATGCATATCTAGTGTAACAAGGATCACCTATATACCCAAGTGCTTAATGCTTTTAGTTTAGTCGCTATCTACCGCAGCGCCTGGAAACCCGGCATCTTTTGGCCCCCCTGCACAATCTTCTTCAAAAACCTCGGGAAGAACCCCTTCCCCTCTTGATTTTAAAGCATTCAAAGAGAGGGCAAATCTGCTAGGATCTTCCTGAGAAGCCGCCGCTTCCTCTACTTGGATAGGGGGAGCTGATTGCGGCCGGGGGCGAGGCACACCAAGGAGCCCTTTTGCTTTCAGCCTACGTAGAAGTTCTTGCGCCCCTCTCGAGATAGTTGCTCTAACAGGAGGTTCTACACCTTCTACGGGAAACACCCCAGGGGGACGTAAAGATACGGGACTAAGATCTTCCGCTGATCCTACAAGCCTCTCTTTTTCTGCCTCTATAGCCCTTACCCGAGGGCTTGGGAAACTAGCCACAATTTCTCCAAGCTCTACAGCCTCTTCCCTTGCACCTTCCCTGACATCTTCTCTGGCCTTTTCAACTGGCTGTCTGGCAGAAGGAAAAGCCCCCCCTGCAGTTGATCCATCAATTCTATCCATACTTTCATCCTCAAATACTTAGATTTCAAAACGCTACTGCAATCTTGTAAAAAGATTTTTTCAGCGTTTAAGTTATAACAAAGAATTGAATTTAAAGAAAATAGTTTATAACAGTGAAGGGATGGCTAAAGATGTCCCAAGCATAGAAGGGGTTCCTGATCCCCGCAAAATGGCAGAGCTTCACAAAGAAAATGCTGTGAGTGGCGACAAGTTTAAAAGGATCATGAAAGTCGATGAATCCGATGAGGCCGAAAAACGTCGTAAGAGAAATTTATCCAAACAAGAGGAAGAAGAAGAGGTAGATGATACCGAAGAGACTAAGCGCTCTCCTACCCCTTTTGGCGCCTATGGAGGAGGAAATAGAGAAACGATTTTCTCAAGAGAAGGTGCAGGA
>CAZBHP010000037.1:8165-10855 GCA_964491795.1 uncultured bacterium
TCTGCCTCCGATGTAAGTGAAGATCCTACCCCCTATACTATCCCCTCAGCAGAACTTCCAACCGAACAAGGAGAGGAGCTTTTCCCTGTTCCTTTGACCCTTTTAAGCCCGACCAATCAAAATGCTCTTCCTCCTCAGACAGACCTTCCCAAAGAAAAAGAGAAGGTCAAAGACAAGGAAAAAGACAAACCTTCCCCCTCTTCCCCCATTACCCTCGAACATTTAGCTGCAAAGAGCCCAGGTAAAAAAGGTGGCGTTATTTCCCCTACCAAAAAAGAGAAAAAGAAAGAAGTCGTCGAAGGGATGACAAGCTTTGAACCTGAAAAACCTAAAATGACCCTCCCTTTTACTGCTGCAAAAGAGAAACCTGAAGAAAATCTTCTCCAAAGAAAACCGGCCCCAAGCGAGACCTCTAAAGAAAAACCCCACGAAGAGCCTGCTACAAACCTTTCCTTTGCAGGCCCTGATGCCATGTTTAATTTAGGACCCACTGAAACCATCGCATCTCCAACGTATGCCATGCTCCCAAAACAAGTGTTTGAATTGTTTGAGCGGATGGTCGGTTATCTGATGATCGAACAAACTAAAGGGGTCTCCTCGACGACTGTAAAACTTTCCATGCCAGGCTCAGTTTTTCATGGTTGCGAGGTTGTAATTGATCATTACGACACAGCTCCCCACTCTTATAACATACAGTTTCTTGGCACTCCTTCCGCTGTTACTTTGTTTTCCACCCACATGCAAGATCTTGCTGCTGCGTTTCAACACAGTCGGTTTGCATTTACAGTCCATCTTCAAACTCCTGTGCTTTTAGAAGAGTCACGCCCTGTTTTGAAAAGAAAAGGGAAAAGCGGCGATAAAGACTCTGGCAGTGGTAGTAAAAAAGGACGCTAGTCTATATACTACTGATCCGTCTATGGATACAATTAACTCACGCAAAGAATTCCCCCAGTTGTCTTGTTCAGAAGAAAAACCTTCTCCTGAAAAAGAGAAATTTTCCAAACTGCTATCAGAAGATAAAGAAGAGGAAAAAGAAGAAGAACCACTCCTTGATGGTCCTTGTACGACACCTTTTGTTCTTCCTACCCCCTCTGGAAAGTCAGCGATTAAGCTCTACCCCTCCTGGGCTATAGAAATCATTACCTCTATTGTCGAACCAACCCAGATGCTTGTAGAGAAAGGGACCTCTCAGATTGAGGTGACAATCGATTCTAAAGAACTCTCTTTGGTGAGAATCACCATTAATTACTACAGCACAGCTCCTCACTCTTTTAATATCCAACTAGAAGGATCAGAAGTTGCTCAAAAACTTTTTCAAAAACACCATCAAAGTCTTGAGCGTCTTTTAAAAATCACCCTGCCTAACTTTGAGTGCCGACTTCTTCCACCTACGTTTTTTTCTAAACACTCCTCTAAAGAAGAAAAGCGGAAAAAGGGGCTTGTGAATTCTGAGGATTTAGGCTATCTTCCGGAAATGGAGGCATAAAAGGCTTATGCAGGATGCGGGCACACTTGTAAAAAATATAGAGCGAGAAATCGTTGATAATTTCAGGGAGCAAAAACCTTTCCCCTCTCCTTTCCCTTTAGATCTATTGAGTCAAAAACTCTCTTCTCTTTTCCATAATGAGATCTCTCTTGGTTTTGGGCCTCGTGAAGAGCGTCATGAAGACTCTTTTTTCAAAGGTTTTGGATCTTCTCCTATAACCTCTTCTTTCACCCTCACACCTTTAGGAGGAGATCTTTTCTGGATTATGCCTCTTGAGGACATCAAACAACTCCTCTCCTGGAGAAAAGATGAAGATGGGCGCTCTTTAGAATTAGAAAACATCGAACTTATCAAAGATCTATATCGGTATACACAACAAGAAGTTGCCTCTCTCATCTCTTCTCTCGATTTCTATAAAGGGGTTTCTCCTAAAGTCACAGAAAAAGTCTCTCTTCCTAAACATGGCTATACGATAGATATTTCTATGAAGCACGGTAAAGTGACATTATGGGGTAGACTTCTTCTAGCACCTCTTTTAGAGCGCTCTTTTACAAGCTACTTTGCAACGAGAACGCCAGAGCTTAGAGATATCGAGAATTACAAAGAAATCCCCATTCCTCTTCTACTCACTGCTGGAACTATTGAATGCACCTCTGATGAGCTTGCCTCTCTTGAAGAGGGAGATTTTATCAGAATCGATTCTCCCACTTACCATCCTAAAACAGGTAAAGGAAGCCTTAAGCTTTACTTAGAAGACCTTCCCCTTTTTCAAATAAAATACAAAGAAGGGTCTTATAAAATTTTCGATATTCTCTACCCCTATCAGGAGCGTAACCCATGAGATCTGAAGATGAATCTATGACACCCGAAGATGAAACAGAAATTTCCGCTAGAGAAGAAATGTCTTCCCATACAAATCTTGATAAGCTCTCTATAGAAAAAATTCCCCTTAAAGTCCATTTAGAAGTCACCCGCTTTCAGCTTTCTTTAGAAGAGTTACAAAGACTTAAAGTGGGGCAAAAACTCCCCCTAACCATGGACCCCCACCTTGTCCATTTAACTATTAATGGTAAAGCTATTGGCCGTGGAGAAATTGTCGAAATAGATGATTTAATCGGTGTGAAAATTTTAGAGATGTATAAGTAAATAGACCTCTTTCAAAACTTGCTTTGTTTGGGAAAATTGAAGATTTTTACACCGATTT
>CAZBHP010000038.1:0-10834 GCA_964491795.1 uncultured bacterium
GGTGTGGTTGTATAGAAAGAGATAACCTAATTTCTTTGGAAATGTCCAAAGTCGAAGCGGCCGCTTTAGCGGCTGCGTAACATGAGTTAGGAACTATAAATTTTTCTAAAGCTTGTTTTTGGGGTTAGAGGAGGGAGTCGATGGCGTGGATCCAGGTGGCGAGATGGCTTTTTGATTTATGGAGAAGTGCATCTTCGTGGAGTGAGGAGAGAATATCCATAAAAGGGAACGGCAGCCATTTTTCTCCGGTAAACTCTGTTAAATAATAGCCTAGAGAGTGATCTACATTGGGAGGATAGCTATGAATTTTTTTGATAAACGCTTCTAAGGAGTGAGAAGTTGTCATCTCTTCTTTTGCTTCTAAAAGAAGGTGCCAGTGGGTGGAGAGGTTTTGTGCAAAAAGATAGTCACTGCTTTTGTTCTCTTTATACAAAGTTTCAAAGAGTTTTTTTATGAAAAGGAGGGTTTCTCGTAAGGATTTTTCTAAAACCGGTTTTTTTCTTGCGGCAGTAGTGAGAAAATTTGCTTTATCAAGGAGTTTTTTGCAAAGGATGTGTTTGAGGAGGAGAGAGGTAGGTATATTTAGGTTTTTCCAAGCAAGGAACTGCTCAGAGCGTTTCTTATCCGCTTCAATAGCAGATACTTTCATGTGAGCTGGGTCTACTTGATCAAAGCTTCCAAAAACATTGCTCATATAACTATAAGTATGGAAGAGGTAATAGAAAAGTAAATAGATTTTTCTTCTGAATGGAAAGGAATTGACAATTTCATCTAAGGGATCCTATCCTTCTTACGAACGAAAGGAGGGTATTCTCGTTTGAATATTTTTACTATTTTCCGACATGCACCGCATTCTGAAGAGATTAAGGATCCTGCTCTTATAAAAAAAGAGTATAAATACTGGCGTCTTAGAATCTTTTATTCGATGTATATCGGGTATGCCTTCTTTTACTTCACCCGTAAGAGCTTTACCTTCGCTATGCCGGCCATGATGATCGATTTGGGGTTTACGAAGTCTGATCTTGGTATTTTAAGCAGTATTTTATACATCTCTTATGGTCTAAGTAAGTTTGTAAGTGGTGTGATGTCTGATCGATCTAACCCGCGCTATTTCATGGCTTTTGGCTTAATTCTCACCGGAATCTTCAATATTTTCTTTGGCCTTTCTTCCTCTATTGTCTTTTTTGCCCTTTTTTGGGGGTTAAATGGTTGGTTTCAAGGGTGGGGTTGGCCTCCCTGCGCTCGTCTTTTGACCCATTGGTATGCCCAGGAAGAGAGGGGTACCTGGTGGGGGATTTGGAATACGTGCCATAATGTAGGAGGCTCTTTAATTCCTCTGATCGTGGCTATGCTTGCGCAGATGTGGGGATGGAGAATCTCTATGTTTGTCCCTGGCGTTTTGTGTATTATGATCGGTTTTTTCTTGATAGACCGCCTTAGAGACACGCCAGAATCCTTAGGATTGCCCCCTGTAGAGAAATTTCGCGGTGGTAATTATATTGCGGAGGCTCGTGTAGACGATGCGGATAAGAGGCTTACACAGAGAGAGCTTTTGTGGGAGTATGTGCTCAAAAATAAAAGCATTTGGATTTTGGGCTGCGCTTACTTTTTTGTCTATGTGATCCGTGCTGCCGTAAACGATTGGGGGCAGTTATTTCTTTATGAGCAGAGAAATTTTTCTTTAATTGAAGCAGGAACCGCTATTTTCTGTTTTGAGCTGGGTGGTTTCTTTGGGAATCTTGCAGCGGGCTGGTTGTCTGACAAGGTATTTGGTGGTAAGAGAGGCCCGGTCAATTTTCTTTTTAGCGCTTTTGTAATGGTGGCCCTCATCGGTCTTTGGTATACACCTCATATGGCCCTTGTCTTTGCAGGAACCATGATGTTTTGCGTCGGATTTTTTATTTTCGGTCCGCAGATGCTCATTGGTGTGAGTGCTACAGAACTTTCTCATAAAAAAGCTGCGGGAACGGTAACGGGTTTCATTGGTTGCTTCTCCTATTTAGGGGCAGCTGTTGCAGGGTATCCTTGTGGAAAAATCTTACAAGATTTTGGATGGGAAGCTTTCTTTGTGGTATTAGTTGCTTGTGCACTGATCGCTGTGTTATTTTTATTTCCTCTGATGGGAAGTAAAAAAAGAACTCTGCGATTAGAAAAAGCGGCAACTTAAAGTTACAAAACAATGAAATATATTCCATTACATCTCCACTCCCAATATTCGATTTTGGATTCGAGTCTCTCGATTCCCTCTGCTGTTAAAAGGGCGAAAGAGCTTTCTTGTGAGGCCCTTGCCCTTACAGATTTTTGCAATATGTATGGAGCAGTTGATTTCTATACAGAATGTAAAAAAGAGGGAATTAAGCCCATTATTGGGTGTGAAATGATGGTTGCTCCGATGAGCCGCCATGAGAAGAAAAAAGTGTATGGGCAACCAAGCGGCTACCCTCTTCTTCTTCTTGCCAAAGATGCTGTAGGCTATCAAAATCTTTGTAAACTCTCTTCTTTAGCTTTTTTAGAAGGATTTTATTACTATCCCAGGATCGACAAAGAGCTTCTTGAGACTTATTCCAAGGGGTTGATCTGTTTAACAGGCCCTTTTTATGGGAAAGTAGGGACCTTAGTTACTGCAGGTAATGATGCTGAGCTGATACAGGAAGTAGATAGTCTCCTTAGTCTTTTTGGAGAGGATCTTTACTTTGAAGTAATGCGTCATCCCATGAATACTGAGAAGTGTCGAGAAGATGGGGTCTTTGAAGAGAGTTTCCTTGTGCAAAAGATGAGGGATGCTGCCGAAAAAGAAGAACGTATTGTTGAACGGTTAAGAAATCTCGGTAAGGAAAAAGGAATTCTTTGCGTTGCGACAAATGATATTCGCTATCTAGAGCGCTCTGATTTTCGGGCCCATGAAGTTCTTTTAAATGTAAGCTCTGGCGAGGCAATTGAGATTTGGGAGCGCGATTCTGAAGGACGGCCCAGGAATAAAGTGCGTAATCCCAAAAGAGAACTTGCATACTCTCACGAGCTTTACTTCAAGTCACCCGATGAGATGGCTCTTCTTTTCCAGGATTTTCCTGAAGCTATTTCTAATACTCTTCTTGTAAAAGAGAAGTGCAACCTAAGTTTCGATTTTTCTAAGCGGTTCTACCCTGTTTTCAACCCGCCTGAAGGAATTACTAAAGAAGACTATTTAAAAAAGCTCTGCTACGAGGGGATTTCTAAAAGATATACTCCTGAGCGCCTTAAAGAAGTAGGGGATAAATATCCAGGGCGCGATCCTCTAGAAGTTGTAGAATCAAGACTTGCGCATGAGCTTAAGATCATCATTTCTAAGGAAATGTGCGATTACCTTTTAATTGTGCACGATTTTATCTTCTGGGCAAAAGGGCAAAAGATTCCGGTAGGACCTGGGCGGGGATCGGGAGCTGGTTCTATCATTCTCTATTTGATTGGTGTTACAGATATCGAACCGTTAAGGTTTCACCTTTTCTTTGAGCGATTTATCAATCCTGAACGTATGTCTTACCCCGATATCGACGTCGATATTTGTATGGACAGGCGGGAAGAGGTGATTGCCTATACCATGGAAAAATATGGGAAGAATCGGGTAGCGCAGATCATTACTTTCGGCACGATGAAAGCCCGGATGGCCATTAAAGACGTAGGAAGAGTTCTAAATGTTCCTCTTGCAAAAGTAAACCATATTGCAAGTCTTGTCCCTGAAGACCCAACGATTACTCTTGCAAAAGCCCTGGAGATGGATCCAGAGCTGCGCAAGATGATGCAGGAAGATGAAGAGACAGGCAAAGTCTTGGAGATGGCCAAAAAACTTGAAGGCGCCATTCGAAACACCGGTGTTCATGCTGCAGGAATTATTATTTCGGGAGATCCTCTAACAGAGCATATCCCTATCTGCCTTGCTAAAGACAGTAATTGTTTTGTGACGCAATATGCCATGAAGCCGGTAGAAAAAGTGGGGATGCTTAAGATCGACTTTTTGGGGCTAAAAACCCTGACATCTATTCAAAAAACGGTTGATACGATCAGAGACCATAGAAAAATAGAGATCGATTGGGTCAATCTCTCTTTAGAAGATCAGCCAACATTTGCGCTGCTCAATCAAGGGAAAACCTCCGGTATCTTCCAGCTAGAATCGGGAGGGATGCAGGATCTAGCAAGACAGCTCCATATTGATCGGTTCGAAGAAATTATTGCGGTAGGAGCCCTCTATCGCCCAGGTCCTATGGAGATGATCCCATCTTTTATTCAACGTAAGCACGGGCAAGAAAAAATTGAGTACGATCATGAGGCGTTGAAGGATATCCTGGGCGAGACCTATGGAATTATGGTCTACCAAGAGCAGGTGATGCAGATGGCATCAAAACTTGCTGGTTATTCCCTGGGCGAAGGTGATGTTCTTCGATGGGCGATGGGTAAGAAAAATAAAGAAGAGATGGCCCGTCAAAGGATAAAGTTTAGAGAAGGGGCCCTCAAACAAGGTCTTGATGAAGAGACTGCTATGGCAATTTTCGATAAGGTCGAAAAGTTTGCCTCGTACGGTTTTAACAAATCGCACGCAGCAGCTTACGGCTATTTAAGTTATGTCACAGCCTTTTTAAAGGCCAATTACCCTTATGAATGGATGGCGGCTCTAATGACTTGCGATATGAGCGATCTTGCTAAAGTCGCAAAGCATATTCGTGAGGCGCTCTCGCTCTCTATTCCTATTTTACCACCCGATCTTAATGAGTCGAAAGAGAGTTTTGTCCCGACAACTAAGGGGATTCGGTTTGCGCTGACTGCAATTAAAGGGATCGGCAGTGGAGTTGTGCAAGCTATTTTACAAGAGATTCAGAAAAGTGGGCCTTTCACATCCCTTTTGCAGTTTTTAGAGAGAATGGATGCGAGTGAAGTAGGAAAAAAAGCTGTAGAACAGCTGATTTCTGCAGGCTGCTTTGACTTTACAGGATGGAATAGAGAAGAGCTTCTCGCTTATCTAGAAAATGAATTTGATGGCCTTACCAAAAAAAAGAAAGAGAAGGCTCTGGGAATCCTAGATCTTTTTGCAAAAGGTGGGGGTGACTCTCAAGGAATCAAGCCCTCCGAGTATCGGAAGTTAGAATTTTTAGAGATCTTACGCAAAGAAAAAGAGCTTCTCGGGTTTTTTGTAACAGGTCATCCTCTTGATAGCTATAAAGAGAAGCTAAAAAAAGTAGATCTCATCTCTTTAGATGAGCTAGATTCTTTGGAAGACAAAGAGCTTTTTCAAGCAGCTTTTGTGGTAGACTCAGTTCAGGTAAAAGTTGCTTCAAAAACACAAAGAAAATTTGCCATTTTAGAGATAAGTGATGGGCTAGAGAGGTTCGAAGTTCCAGTCTGGTCGGAGCTTTTTGAAGCTAAAAATAAACTTTTTTTTGAAAATGCCCTTCTTTTAGGAGTTCTTCAAGCAGAAAAAAAAGAAGGCACTGTGAAACTTGGATGCAAGTGGGTAACCGATCTTGCAACGTTGGACGAGGCAGGTATTGCAGAGTTTGAAAAAGTATTTAAGCAAAAGCAGAATAGCGAGCAAAAACGGCTGGTGCAGCAGGAGAAAAAAATGGGCGAAGAAGAAAAAGAGAAGAGTAAAACAGTCCGCATACAACTCAATGCAGACCGGGCTTCTATGCGCTCTATTTTAGAACTTAAAAAGATTTTGCAAGAATTTCCAGGGCTTGAAAAGGCATATCTTACCTTTGAGTCAGAACAAAAGCCGGCCGGTATGATTACGATAGAAGGGGTTCGAGCAGATCCTATGCTGCAAGATAAACTCTCTAGATTGCCCTATGCGCTTGGGTGCAGTTTTGAGATAGCTCCATAGAGCTCGATTAGATTCTTCGTTCCCAGGAATTCGGGATAGAAGGACGAACTTCCGAAGAATTTTCAATAGTAAAAACTTCTATTGGTCTAGGTGCTGTGGAATCTAGATGTACGCGGTTTGAAGAATATTCAGAATTAAGTTCTACAGCCGGTAAAGGCCATGCTGTCATTGGCGATGCTACAGATGGAGTTGTGGCTACCTCTTGTATCGAATCATCTCTAGCATCAATTGGAGCCTCTCCTGGGGGATGGGGGGGAGGGGAATATCTAGGAAATGCTATAGATCTTGCCACAAAAGTAATAACAGGATCTGAGTCAGGCGGCCACCTAGCAAATAAAACTCTTCTAGCACGAGCCATGACTGAGGGCTGTATTCCATCTTCAGGAGTAGAGGGTGGAGGTGTATACCCTCTTTGAGTAGAATCTTCTGGAGGGCGTAGAGAGGTTCTTGAAACACTTGTTAAAACTGGGCTTAGTACTTGCATCTATAACCTAATTAAGGGTTGTCCTGCATAATCACCTTAAATCCATTAACATTTGGAGCTCCCATTTTTCGAATCGCATCATTGCGCCCTTGAATTTGTTGTGGGTCAGAAGATGCTTGGATTTTCCTATTAGACATGTTAAAAATGCTTTCCACCCGGGAAAGTCTTCGTTTCACAAAGGCATCAATCAAAAGAGGGACTTGGACTCTGTCTATTTTGTCAAAAAGTAAATCTTGGAGCACGTACGCATCTTCAAAGGCTTGAGCTGCTCCATTTTGCAACGCAGGTCCAAAAGCGTGAGCTGCATCTCCGGCCAATAAGACACGCGAAAAGCCATCTAATTTGAATCTTACACTATGGCTTTTCTCCATATGGTGAATATGAAAGTAAACTTTTTTAGAGGCAGCATTTTCTTGATCAATTATAGGAATAGCGTCGGGCATTATACCTTCAAAATTGGAAAATTCCTGAGAGAATGAAAGGGTTGGCGGCTTTTTCTCAAGCTGAAAAATATGGCCATAAACGTATGTTTTATTCTCCGGCATCGGGTAAAGGGATATTAGGCGATCGGATCCTAACATATAGGTTGGCATAACAACTTTTTCTGGAGCTTCAATAACAGCTCGCCAAACTAACAAATGTAAAAAATCTGGGACCTCGTCTGGATGAACCTGTTTACGGAGAGCTGAATGAATTCCATCGCATCCAATCACCAAATCGTAAACCCCAATTTCTCCGTTTGAAAATTCAACCTTTACTTGATCGTTTTCTTCAAAAAATTGTTTCAATATAATTGAGGTTCGTATGTGGGTTTGAGAATCAAGTGAGCTCAAGAGTTTTTTGATCAATTCATCTCGACCTAGAGAGTAGAATTGGGCACCTTCTGGGTGGATATGATCAATTTTTTCTTGGATAAGGGTTTCTCCTAAATCATCAGTAAATTGCATGGTTTGAATTAAAAGCGCTTTCTCACTAATTTCAATACCCAATTTACTTAAGGCCCAGCTCCCATTAGCGGGGATTGCAATACCTGCCCCGTCAAAGCGAATGTGGTCTTCTTTCTCGATAATATCTGGATATATGCCTTTATTTTGTAAAGCTTTAGCCATAGACAGCCCAGAGGGGCCTGCCCCTACGATCAAAACTCTGATGGGATCATTTAGTACAGGATTGCTTAGGAGAAATGATGAATGGCTCAAAAGCAAGCCATAAAGAAATACCAACTGTTTCATGTCAGATATGTAATTTACTTTAAAAAACGCTTAGAAGATAACAAATTCCACAAATTTATTTAATAAATTTTTCTGATTTTTTAGAGGGATTGGATGTTTGGATTTTCGAGAAGTTCTTTTAAAAACGGATAGTTTTCTTGCGAAAAAGGGAAAAATTTGCTACCTTGCTAAGGCATGAAAAAGATTATCCTTCTATCCATTATCTGTGTAAGTTCTCTCTTCGCTGCGGGAGAAAAAATTGCTCCTCAAGATTCTTACGATCGCGCTTTAACTGCCTATCAGCAGAAAAAGTGGAAAGAGGTTGTGCTCCATTCAAAAGAAGTGTTAGACACGGACATAGCTGAGGGATCGCCCTACGCTTCAGATCTTACTTTTTTTGCTGCTGTGGCTTACTTTCATAGAGAAGATTACGATCTCTCTAACGCTTACTTTTCTGCTTTTTTAACGAAATATGCGACCCCTAAATTTTTTGAAGAAGCTGTTGTTTACAAATATAAGATCGCAGAGAAATTTGAAAACGGCGCTAAAAAACACATGTTTGGCTCTGAAAAGATGCCTAAATGGGTGGCTGCTTGGGAAGAGGCATACGCTTTATATGACGAAGTGATTAACACCCTCCCTCGTCATGAAATTGCTGCATCTGCCCTTTTTCGCAAAGGGGGAATGTTATGGAAAGAAGAGAAATATAAAGAGAGTGTGGAATCTTACCAAACACTTATACGACGATTCCCTAAGCACCCGTTGACTCCAGAAAGCTATCTTCTCATCTCTGAAATCTATCTTGAAGAGAGTCAAAGGGAATTTCCAGACCGCGATCTTTTAGAGCAAGCTAGAATCAACTACAAGAAATTTGCAAGCGAATTTCCTGGAGAAAAAAGACTTGCGGAAGGGGCTAACAAACTCCGCGCTATGGTTGATGGCTATGCGAAAGATCTTTGGGAATCAGCAACGTTTTTTGAGAGAAAAAGTAAAATGTCAGCTGCTTTTCTCTACTATCAAAGTATTGTACAGAGATATCCTGAATCACAGTACGCAGAAGAAGCTTTAAAAGCTTTAGACAACATCAAAAAGCAACACCCTCAAGTTTTAGAAGATGCGAATAAGGAAAAGGTCTCTGCTTAATCCCAGAGGTCTCATTTTTTTGCTTGCTTTAGCTCTTGTTAGTTGCGGTTATCATACGAGCAACAGCCTACAAAATGATTGTGTCACTTTGTCTGTCCCTCTAATCACTATCGATGAAGAGGGGGAGCTACGTAATTCTCTTATTAAAGAGCTCTCCTCTACAAAAGCATTTGTCTACAGCTCTTCGCCGTCTCGTTACCAATTACTAGTTGACGTAGTAGAAGACAAAGTAGATGCCATTGGCTACATGTGGGATAGAAAACCACAAGATGGAAAGCGAGAAGACCGTCTTTATCCAAGTGAAAAGAGGCGCTTTTTAGAGGTAAAAGTGCGTATTATCGACACCGAAACAAACAGCGATTTAGTGAAACCTTTTTATCTCTCTACTCGAAAAGACTTTGACTTTGTCAATCCTACGGTGCTAGGTAATATTGAATTTATCGATGCCAAATCTCAAAGACAAAGTGTTTTGCAATTTTCTCAAGGTCAACTAGATTCTGAAGAAGGGGGGCAACATGCATCTTACTCTTCCCTATTTTCTGATCTTGCAAGCCGCATTGTGACAAAATTGCAGTATATACTCATAATGGGCTCAAAATGAAAAATTTTGGCCGGAGCCCAAAGCCTCGGGGTTAAACGATCGTAAATCACCCCATATTTCTACTATGAGGTGACTTTGCCATCGGGTTTACGATCGTTTAACCCCGAGAGCTTTCGCATTGCCCAAATTCTTATTTTGAGCCATTATGAGTATATGCTAAAAAAAAGATAAGCATCTTGGCGATTTTTAGAATGCCGGTGGTATAGAAGGATGGAAACAAGAAAAAGGGTTTTTTTTGCAAACATTGCTGAGTTTGATGCGATGATGCAATGGGTGAGGGAAAATTTGTCTTCTTTGGCCCAAGACCAAGCCTTTGTTAAACAGTTCACGCTTGCTTTGGAAGAGGCTCTCGTAAATATTATCCAATATGCTTACAACCATCCACCAGGTTTAATTGAAATCGAATGCCAGCTTGAAAAAGAAAAGGGAAAGGTTTCTTTTGCATTGCGAGATGAAGGGGTTGCCTTTAATCCTTTAGTTCACAAGTCGGCTCCTTCAGAGCAAAGCATCGAAGAGCGTAAAGAGGGAGGACTTGGGATCTTCTTTATGAAAAAAATGACCGATGCGATCACGTATGAGCGGATTCAAGATGCCAACGTCCTTGTTCTTACAAAGAATCTTTCAGCCTAAATCCCTATCTTTTTTGTAAATTTGTATCTCTGTCACGTTAAAGGTGATATGTGCAGATCTTCTTAAAATGTAAAAAAATTTATGAAAAAAGCTGTTTAAAAAAATAACTACTCCTCTATTAAGAGATTCAGAAGGGGTTTTCTCAAAAGATGCTGAATCCACAAAAATTAGAAAAGTTCTACAAAGAGTTTACTAAGGATCTTAGTAAATGGCTGCAGGACGGTGTTATTACCGTTGATTTAGCTGTGCTCAAAAAATTTAACCTACTCAATAAAACACCTGAAGAAGAAAAAGAGGTTCAAGCGCAGTTTCCTTTTTATTTTCATGTGATTGAAAGTGAAGAGAAGGTGGCGCTGTTTAATAACCAATTTATTGTGTGGATTATACCGAAGGTCGTCGATGACATTCCTACGACTCTCACCCTCATAGCTCTAGTGCAAAAAGATAAGCCAAGGCTTGAGATTGCCTTTTCCACAGCAGGTGTTTACAATACACCAAAATATGTCTTAAAAGTATTAAGACATTTTCTTACGGAAGTGATCGACACAGAAGAAGAGATCGCTTCTATCACAAAAGTCTAGAAAATTCCTTTCACTTCTGCTATCCTGGAGCCCACTAATTTAGGATATTTGTATGTGGAAAAAGTTCTTTGTTGTTTGTAGCGCAGTCTCAATTCTTTCCCTTCAAGCGGAAGAGAGGGAAGGGATGCCGACAGTGCCCCTTTTTACTAAGCCTTTTAAAGATAAACAAGAGATTTTTATACAGAATCGGCCCCTTGTAAAGATTCATGGAAAGACTATCTCTCTTTTGGATGTGAAGAAAAAAATGGATGTTTTTCTACACGAGCATTATCCAGAAACCCGCACAGGACCTCAGTCTGTAAAACACTCTTTTTATGTCCAACAATGGCGCCG